>JAOZRH010000282.1 GCA_029931905.1 Fidelibacterota bacterium | reverse complement strand
ATTATTATTGCATTTATAAAGAAATATAGTTAATCTTATTCAGCAAAAGTGGAGAATGATAATGAAAATTAATATGCCAAAAATAATATTTGCTATTCTAACATTTACAATATCACTCCTATCAGAAACAGCAATTCCAGATACATTTGATCTGAGAAATTATAATGGAACAAATTTTGTTACTTCAGTAAAAAGTCAACAAGGTGGAACCTGCTGGACACACGGAACAATGGCATCCATTGAGGGAAATTTATTAATGACTGGAGTTTGGCAAGCCGAAGGTGAAATAGGCGAACCAAATCTTGCAGAATATCATCTTGATTGGTGGAATGGTTTCAATCAATTTAATAATGATGATATTTTACCGATAACTGGAGAAGGTTTGGAAGTTCATATGGGCGGTGACTATCGAGTATCAACAGCATATTTATCTCGTGGTGAAGGTGCAATTAGAGATATTGATGGACAATCTTACGAACCAAATCCTGCAAGAGATTCTTCATCTTACAGATGTTATTATCCAAGAAATGTTGAATGGTTTGTTGTTGATTCTGCACTTACAAATATTGATACCGTAAAACGAGCAATTATGAAACATGGCGTATTGGCAACCTGCTATTATTCTAATACAAATTTATATGATGGAAATATTCACTATCAGCCATATTCAGATATAAATGATCCTAATCATTCTGTAGCAATAATCGGTTGGAACGATAATAAGGAAACACAAGCAGATGAAAATGGTGCTTGGCTTATCAAAAATAGTTGGGGAACTCATAATGGCGACGAAGGATATTATTGGATTTCATATTATGATAAACATTGTTGTAAACACGATCAAATGGGAGCTGTTTCATTCCAAAATGTAGAATTAATGAAATATAACAAGGTTTATTACCACGATTATCACGGTTGGCGAGATACTAAAACAGATGTAAATAAAGCATTTAATGCATTCGTTTCAGAAAATAATCCATCTCAATCAGAAATAATAACTGCAATAAGTTTTTTTGTTGCAAGTAATAAAGTCAATTATACAATAAAAATTTATGACAATTTTAACAATATTTCACTATCAAATTTATTAACAGAACAATCAGGATTTATTAAACATACAGGATTTCACACAATTGAATTAAATTCACCATTAACACTTTCAAAAAATGATAGTTTTTTTGTTTATTTAGAATTTGATAAGGGTGGACATCCTTACGATTGCACATCAGAAATACCTGTTTTATTAACTCCAAATGATATTTTACAAATTAAATCTAGCATTACAAATACTATTGTAAAATCAACTGCAAGTGCTGGAGAAAGTTATTATTTTGCAAATGGAAGTTGGCATGATTTACACGATTTCAACTCAACAGCAAATTTTTGCATAAAAGCTCTTACGAATAATGTTTCTATCTCTACACCACCAAATCCACCAGCTAATTATAAACTTTTACAAAACTATCCAAACCCTTTTAATCCGAAAACTACAATTGAATATATTTTATCACAATACGATTTTGTAACTATAAAAATATTTAATCTAAATGGACAACTTGTAAAAACATTAGTTTCAGAAAAACAATATCCGGGTGCTTATAAAGTACAATTTGACGGAAGTAATTTTGCAAGTGGCGTATATTTTTATCAATTAAAAACAGCTGATTATTTGGAAGTTAAAAAAATGGTTTTGGTTAAATGA
>JAOZRH010000120.1 GCA_029931905.1 Fidelibacterota bacterium | reverse complement strand
TAGTTATGAAAAGTTTAAAAAATTCCATTTTTACATTACTTGTTGTACTTTTTAGTGTTGTGTGGGCATTCGGATTGATGGCGCTTTTCAAAATTCCGGTTTATGCTGTTTCCACAATGATTCCTGTGATGTTGATTGCAATTGGAGTTGCTGATGGAATTCACCTATACAGTCATTTAGATCTTTTTCTACAAACTAATCCTAATGCAACAAGAAAAGAAGCTGTAAAAGATATGCTTAAAGGAATGTGGAAACCAGTTGTAATGACTTCTGTAACAACTTCTGTTGGATTTATCTCACTACTAACTTCGGAAGTTTATCCTATTAAATATTTTGGATTATTTACAGCTTTTGGAGTGACTGCTGCAATGCTCTTTTCACTACTACTCATTCCGGCTGCAATTTTGGTCTTTGGTTTCACAAAACGCAAACCTGTTGAAAAAAATAAAAATTCAAATAAAACACATTTTGCCTATAAATTTGCGAATGGTGTGATTAAATACAAAACAATTACACTTTTTCTTACAATTATAATTATAGCGATTTCATTATTTGGAATGACAAAAGTTTGGATAAATTCCAGCTTCTTGGAAAAATTTGAGAAAGACAGCGATATTGTTCTTACCGATACATTTATTAACGAACATTTTGGTGGAACAAGTACCTTAAATGTGATTTTGACAGCAGATGAAAATGGCAAAATGAAATCTCCGGAAGTCCTAAAACTAATGAATGAAATGCAAGAAAAAGTTGATTCAAAATTACAAATTGTTGGAAACACTTTCTCACTTTCAGATTATCTTAAAAGAATGAATATGGTAATGCACGAAGATAAAAAAGAGTTTGATACTGTCCCTGAATCAACTGAATTAAATGCTCAATATTTACTTCTTTATGAAATGAGTGGTGATCCCGACAATTTGTGGAAAGTTGTGGATTATGATTATAAAATTGCAAATGTAACGATTCAATTAAAGAGTGATAATTCAAAAGCAATTAATAGTGCAATTGCAGAAGTGGAAAAATTTAGAGATGATTTCCAAAAACTCGGAATTAAAATAAATTATGCAGGTTCGGGATATAAAGCACTTGTTTTTACAGATCTTATATTAGAGGGACAAATTAAAAGTTTAGTAATGTCACTATTTATTATAGTTATTTTGTTATCATTTATGTTTAAAAATATATGGGCTGGTTTAATCGGTTCGGTCCCTATTGTTATCACAGCACTTATCGGATTTGGTGTAATGGGGCTTTTGAATATTCCACTCAGCACAACTACAGCTCTAATTTCCAGCATCGCTATTGGAATTGGTATTGATTATGCCGTTCATTTTATTGAGCGATACAAAATTTATGCACTGGAAACAGGCAACAAACAAAAGACGATGGAAGGAACTATGCATCATTCTGGAAGAGCAATCATTTTTAATGCTACGGTTGTAATTGCTGGATTTTTGGTGTTATTATTTTCAGTATTTCCACCAAATAGAAGTTTAGGAGCTTTAGTTTCATTAAATATGTTCACAAGTTTTCTTGGAACTGTAACGATTATGTATCTATTATTATATAAAACTAATTTATTTTTTGGGAGAAAAAAATAGATGCAAAATACAACAATTATAATTAATGGATTAGTTTTGGTATTATTGGGGTTTTCATTTTTTAAAGACAAATCTAAAACTATGAAATCTTTGAAAATTGCAGGAAAATCATTATTAAAATTAGCCCCAACAATTCTATCAGTAATTTTACTTATTGGAATTGTTTACGGTTTATTTTCGGATAAAATTGCACTTTTATTTGGTAATGAAAATAGTGTAAATGGTTTCATTCTAATTGCTGTTATAGGAAGTATAATGCACATACCATCTTTATTAGCATTTCCTCTGGCAAATTCATTTTTGGCAGAAGGAGCATCTATAAGTTCGGTAGTCGTATTTATTACTACATTAACGATGATTGGAATTGTAACAATACCTTTGGAAATAAAAACTCTCGGTAAAAAATTTACAATTTACAGAAATGTCTTTAGTTTTATAATTGCAATAATTATTGCCGTTTTAATGGGAGTAATTTTATGAAAAAACAACAAAATCAAAAGTTCAATTATAAAAGTATAATTTTTCTTGGAATTCTTTCTATTGTCACACTTATAGTAATAAAATTTTCACCAAATAATTCTCAAAAAATAATAAATACATCATTAGAATATTTTATTCAAATGGCAACAATATTTCCAGCTGTTCTTATTTTGATGGGATTGTTTTCTGTATGGGTTTCCAAAGATTTTGTAATGCAACACCTTGGACACCAATCAGGTATTAAAGGAATAATAATCGCATTTATTCTTGGTGCTTTACCAACAGGACCAATGTTTATAGCATTTCCAATGGCTCAAGGATTAATTAAAAAAGGGGCAAGTATTACGAATATTGTGATTTTTCTATCAGCTTGGGCTTGTATAAAACTTCCACAAGAACTTGTAGAAATACAATTTTTAGGAATTAAATTTATGCTCTTACGATTAAGTATGTCTATTATTTTCATCACAATTATGGGAATAATTATTAATAAATTAGTAGATTCAAAAAAAACTACAAATAATCAATTTAAAAATTAAATTGGAGGAAAAATGAAAAAATTCACACTTATGCTATTGACATTATTAATGATTGTGTCGATGTTATCAGCACAGGAATTAACTGGATTACAAATTATCCAAAATGTCTATAATCGACCAACAGCAGAAGATCAAACGGCAGATTTGACAATGTCTTTAATTAATTCTCGTGGAAATAAACGAGTCAGAGAAATCAAACAATATTTAAAAGATTTTGGTGATATGGAAAAGAAAATTATGTTCTTTGTTGCACCAGCAGATGTTTACAATACTTCTTTTATGAATTGGAGTTATGATAAAGATGGCAAAGATGATGACCAATGGATTTATTTACCAGCATTACGAAGAGTTAAACGAATTTCCAGTGATAGTAAAAGCGATTATTTTATGGGCTCAGATTTTACTTATGATGACCTTGGAGATCGTCAACCAAATCAAGATACACATAAATTATTGAGAGAAGAAGAAATTGATGGAGAAACTTGTTATGTTGTGGAAAGTATTCCAAAAGAGGAAGAATATATGTATTCCAAAACTATAACTTGGGTTATAAAAGACAAATGGATTGGCAAGAAAAAAGATTTCTATGACGAAGGTAAAGATTTATTAAAAACACTTAGTGTAGATGAAACAAAAAAAATTAATGATATTATTATTATTACTCTTTCAAAAATGGAAAATATTCAATCTAAACATAAAACAATAATGAAATTGGAAAATGTAAAAATTAATGTTGGGGTATCTGATCTTAAATTTACAGAAAGAATGATGAAACGAGGAATATAATAGAGATGAAAAATAAAATTATTATTATTACAATGTTATTATTTACAGCAACAATTATGTTAAATGCTCAAATATCTCATCGTGGATTTGTTCGCACTTATCTTGGTGTATTGCCAAATGAAAACGGTGAATATTCTGTTCTGCAAAATACTTTTAATTGGCAATTGGAATATGGTAAAAACAATGTTGGACTTTTTGTAAATCCAATGTTTAATTACGATGGATTAGATAAAAATTTAAATATTAGTTTAAGACAAGCATATTTTGATATCTACTTTAATAAATTTGATTTGCGAATTGGTAAACAGCAGATAATTTGGGGTAAAGCGGATGGAGTTTTTATTACAGATGTAATTTCTCCAAGAGATCTTTCCGAATTTCTTTTACCGGAATTTGAAGAGATTAGAATTGGAATTAATTCTGTAAAATTAAATTATTATAAAGGTAATTCCACAATAGAAGCCGTTTGGATTCCTACTTTTCAACCAACAATTATGCCAGATGCGAATTCTATTTGGTTTCCGAAAATGGAATTGCCAGAAATTCCTAATTCATTTGATTATTCAGATGCAACTGTTGAACAAAAACTTTCTGAAAGTGAAGGTGCATTAAAATATTCATATCTTGGAAGTGCAATTGATTTTGAATTGATGACTGCTTATATGTGGGACGATAATCCTGCGATGCATATTACACCACATTTTACACCAGGAAATCTACAACCGGATTCATTAACAATAAAACCTGAATATCATCGTCTTCCACTTGTTGGAGCAAGTTTCAGTAAATCAATTCTTGGCGCAGTAATTCGTGGAGAATCGGCTTATTATTTTGGAAAGAAATTTTCTGCGGAAAACTTTAGTATAAATGGAATCAGAGAAAAAGATTACATTCATTACCTTATTGGATACGATCATAATTGGTTTGGTGTAAATGTAAGTTTACAACTTATTCAAGAATATATTTTGGATTACGAAGATGATATTCGCAACAATGAATTCTCAAATACTGCTACTTTTCTTGCTTCTAAAACATTCATCAATGAAACACTTGAATTAAGTTTATTTTCATATTTCGGTATAGATGACGGCGATGCTCTACTTCGTCCAAAACTTAGTTACGATCTTTCTGACGGATTTAATGTATTGTTTGGAGCAAATATATTTGTTGGTGACGATGGGAATTTTGGTCAATATGATAATAATGATATGATTTATACTAAAATAAGATATAATTTTTAGAAGTATTTGCAAAACTAAACCAAACGATAAAAAAATAATACAAATTTAAAAATGAATGACAATTGAATAAAAAAATATGAAAAATACACAAGTCAACCCTTCTGAAGAATATGAAAATAGCTCAAAACATTATGATCTAATTTTAAATCCATTTTTAAATCATATTCGGAAGGCTGTTGTGAAATGGATAATTACAAATCAACCAAAAAAAATATTAGATGTTGGATGTGGAACTGGAAAACAAATTTCACTTTTACCAAATAATATAGATATTGTTGGTGTTGACATTTCATTGCCAATGTTGAAAATTGCAAATAAACAAGTTCCAAACAAATGTATTGAAGCAGATGCTGTAAATTTGCCTTTTGAAGATAATGAATTTGATTTGATAATATCACAATTTGCATTACACGAAAAAAACACGAAAATTATTGATGCCGAATTGAAAGAAATAAATAGAGTCCTAAAAACAAATGGAAAATTACTAATTGTTGATTTTGATTATCCCAAAAAACGAACAATCTTATCACGAATTTTAGGTTCTGGAATTCATTATATTGAAAAAAATGCTGGTGAAGAACATTACGAAAATTATAAAACTTGGATGAAAAACGGTGGACTTAAAAAAATTATTTCTAATATTGGGTGGAAAATAATTGAAAATAAACCATTTTATAAAGGAAATGTAAATTTAATTGTTTGGGAAAAACATTAATAATATTTATACAGCAAGCCAAAATTAATTACATTCATCATATCTCTTTAATATTTAATAAGTTACAAAATTTTATTACACTTTTTGGGGGATAAATATTATTTTTATTACACTTTTTGGGGGATAAATATGTATATTTATTACACTTTTTGGGGGATAAACTATGAAACGAAAAATATATAATCAATTATTGGCTTGGAAACAGAGCAAAAAACGGAAACCATTATTATTACAGGGAGCTCGCCAAGTTGGAAAAACTTACATTGTAAATCAATTTGGAAAAAATGAATATAAAAATTTTGTATATCTTAATTTTGAACAAAATCCTGAATTAGAATCACTATTTAAAAATGAACTCTATCCACAAAAAATTATTGAAAATATAAGTATTTATTTCAAACAAAAAATTACTCCCACAGAAACTTTAATATTTTTCGATGAAATTCAAACTGTTCCTCAAGTAATTACAAGTTTAAAATATTTTCACGAACAAGCACCTAATTATCACATAATTTCTGCTGGATCACTTCTTGGGGTTAGTGTTGGTAAAGAAACTTCATTCCCAGTTGGCAAAGTAAATTTTATGACGCTTTATCCAATGACTTTTACAGAATATCTTACTGCTTGTAATGAAGAATTAATTGTAAATAAACTTCTAAATATGAAAAAAATAGAAGCACTTCCAGAATCAATTCACAAAAAACTTCTGACACATTTGAAAACTTTTATGTTGCTCGGTGGTATGCCAGAAGTATTACAAGATTATTTTGATAATAAAGATATTACATCAGCACGACAAATACAAAACGAAATACTTGAAGCATACAAAAGAGATTTTTCAAAATATA
>JAOZRH010000119.1 GCA_029931905.1 Fidelibacterota bacterium | reverse complement strand
TTATTAACCAAACAAAGATGTTTTATTACAACCGCAAACTGCTTCCATTTTACTTTTATATCTTACATTTTGCACATTATTTTTTTCTGAAAAATAATGTTTTACATAATTAATTTTTTCACCACATACAGGACAATTATTTTCCTTTTTTTCACGGTTAGCTATTTTTGCTCCGAATGTTTTCCCTTTTGCCATTGTATCACCTATTTTTTTTAATTCTCATACTATCAACATTTCAAACTTTGTAATATAAAATTATATTCTATGTATTACAAGATTTTTTTACTTTTAATTTTCAAAATATCTATTTGGACAAAAAATATATAAATCAAATCAAACAATAAATGCTAATATATAAAAAATAGGAAGTAATTTTTTCTTTCATTAACAAATTCATTTTCCTAAATTCGGTGCAGGAATATTTATGAAAAAATCACTTACATTTGAAATAATAATACTAACAATTTTTGTTGCTTTAACACCAATAGCCGGAAAAATTGCAGTAAAAGAAATTGATCCATTTTCAATAGTAATTCTGCGATATTTTATTGCAATTTTTGTGCTAAAAATTATTCTATTTACAAAAAAAAAGAAAATTATTTTAGATTGGAAGGATTGGAAAATATTTTTAATACTTGCTATAACTGGTATTGTAATGAATCAAATATTCTTTATTGTTGCTTTAAAATATACAGTTCCAAGTCATCCACCACTTTTATATTCTACTTGTCCAATTTGGATATTATTATATAATTCTATAAAGCATTCAATAAAAATTGATAAAAAAGTATTCTTCTCGGCTCTTATCGCAATTTTTGGAGTAATTTTAGTATTAGGAAAAAATTTAATCACATACAACAAAACTATTTTATTTGGTGATGGGATTCTTCTTTTTGCAGTTGCTTGTTGGACATTATATTTGATTTTAGGACCCAATATTATTAAAAAATACGGGCCAATCGAAACAACTTATATTTTATTAATTATTGGTCTTATTATTTATAGTCCCTTCGGCATTTACAGATTAACACAAGTACAATTTTCACAAATTTCAATTAATGCTTGGATTGGATTGGCTTATATGGGAATATTTACAACTGCACTATCTTATGTGTTATACTATAGTATCTTACGACATATAGAGGCATCTAAAGTTGGAATTCTTATTTCTGCTCAGCCTCCAACGACAATTCTTTTTTCTATCTTACTTGGATTTGAAACATTACAATTAAATTTAATATTAGGAACCGTATTTATTATTGGTGGAATATTATATGCAAAAACTATTAATAAAGGGTTTAATTAATTAAAATTTCTTTGGATAATAATTGTTTTATATTATCTTTGTTGGTTATGAACGAAAATAAAAAAATGGAGAAAAAAATGAATAAAAAAACACACAAAGTAATGATAATTGGTTCCGGACCAGCTGGCTTAACAGCAGCAATTTATGCATCACGATCTGGATTAGAACCTATTGTATTTGATGGAATGCAACCTGGAGGACAATTAACAACAACAACAGAAGTTGAAAATTATCCCGGTTTTGAAAATGGTATAAATGGTCCTGAAATGATGGAAATATTCCGTAAACAAGCTATGAAATTTGGAACTAAAATGTTATTTGAAATGATAACAAAAGTCGATTTTTCTGAAAAACCTTTTAAATTATGGGCAAGTGACAAATTATACCAAACAGAATCTGTCATTATTGCAACTGGAGCATCTGCAAGATATCTGGGTTTAGAATCAGAAACTAAATTAAAGGGATATGGAGTAAGTGCCTGTGCTACTTGTGATGGTTTTTTCTACAAAGATAAAGATATTATAGTGGTAGGTGGTGGAGATTCTGCATTAGAAGAGGCTTTATATTTGACAAAATTTGGAAAAAAAGTCACAATTATTCACCGTAGAGATAATTTTAGAGGTTCAAAAATATTAGCAGATCGTTGTAAAAAACATCCTAAAATAGAAATTCAATGGGATAGCGTAGTAGATGAAGTCCTAGGTGAGCAAGATATGGCTGGAGTAATTGGAGCAAATATTAAAAATGTAAAAACAAATAAAATCACAAAAATACCTTGTTCTGGTTTTTTTGTTGCTATTGGACACCAACCAAATTCTGCAGTATTTAAAGAATTTATTGAAACTGACGAAAAAGGTTATATTAAAACAAAAAACAAATCCTCTTTTACAAATATTGAAGGTATTTTTGCTTGTGGAGATATTCAAGATAATTATTATCAACAAGCTGTTACTTCTGCTGGTTCTGGAGCAATGGCAGCAATAGATGTTGAAAAATGGCTTGCAAAAAATGAATAACAATTATTTTTGTTAATTATTTATGCTAATATTTTAAGATAAGGGGGGATTAATCCCCTTGTTTTTCACTTTTTTACTAATAAATTTGCTTTTTGAAATAAGATAAACTATCTTTAATCGTATAAAAAATTGGAGGGAAACAATGAAATACAAATTGAATTATTTAAAAACAATACCTGCATTGTTTGAAGAATCTGTAAGAAAAAATAGAGATACAGTAGCCTTTTATGAAAAAAAAGGTGGGGAATGGTTAGGAACGACTTATAAGCAAGTTCGTGATAAAGTCGAAGATATTGGTATGGGACTCGAAAAACTTGGCTTTCAAAAGGGAGATAGAATTGGAATATTATCAGAAAATCACCCAGAATGGATTATGACTGATTATGCTTGTGCACATTTTGGATTTGTTTCAACGCCTATTTATCCTACTTTGACATCAAAGCAAGTTGCTTACATTATCAAAAATTCCGGAGCGAAAATAATTTTTGTATCAAATCAAGAACAGGCAGAGAAAATAATAAAAATTAAGCAACAATTACAACCATTACAGCAATTACAACAATTACATTCATGGCAACAATTACAGCAATTAAATCCATTACATCAATTAAATCCATTACATCAAATAAAAAAAATGATTGTCTTTGACAGTTCTATTCACTATCCACAAGAATGGATTATTAGTTTTGCAGAATTACTTGAGATTGGTGAAAAACATAAAAAGAAAGTAAATTATACATTGTCTGATGTTGGTAAACAAAGAACAAAAGAAGATTTGTGGACACTTATTTACACTTCAGGAACAACCGGCGATCCAAAAGGAGTAATGCTCACACATTTTAATGTTGCTACCAATGTACAATCAGTTCAAACTGTGATGCAAATCGAAAAAAACAAAAGATGGCTATCATTTTTACCATTAAGTCATAGTTTAGAAAGAACTGGCTCACACTTATTGTTTTGGTTAGGTTCAACCACTTATTTTGCTGAAAGCATAGAAAAGCTAGCTAATAACTTAAAAGATGCTAAACCACATCATATCATATCAGTTCCTAGAATATATGAAAAAATTTATGCAAAAATAATTGATGGCGTCAGTAAAGCTTCTCCTACAAAACAAAAAATATTTTATTGGTCAAAATCAGTTGGCACAGAAGTTTCAAAAAAATATATCCAAAAAAATAAAAAACCAACCGGAATGCTAAAAGTTAAATATGAAATTGCAAAAAAATTAGTATTCAATAAAATTACTGCCGCACTTGGCGGTGAATTTCAATTCGGAATATCTGGTGGTGCACCATTACCAAAAAGAATTGGAGAATTTTTCGCTGCAGCTGGAGTTGTAATAGTTGAAGGATTTGGATTAACAGAAACAACTCCTATTACAAATTGTAATAGATTAAATGATATTACTTTTGGAAAAGTTGGACCAACAATTCCAGATGTTAAAATGAAAATTGCTGAAGATGGAGAAATTCTTTTCAAAGGTCCTAATATAATGAAAGGATATTACAAAAATCCAAAAGCAACTAAAGAAGCAATTGATAGCGATGGATGGTTTCATTCTGGTGATATTGGAATAATTGATGAAAATAATAATTTACAAATAACAGACAGGAAAAAAAATATAATCGTAACTTCTAGTGGTAAAAATATTGCACCTGCTAATATTGAACAACATTTTTCTAAGTCGCCATTAATTGATCAAATTATTGTATTGGGAGATAATAAAAATTTCTTAATTGCTATCATTGTTCCTGTTCGTGAAAAAATTGAACAATTAGCATCTTCTTATAAAATTTCATATAATAGCTATAAAGAATTATTAGAAAAATATTCTACTTATGAAATAGTTGAAAATGATTTAAAAAAATATCAAACAGAACTAGCTCGTTATGAACAAATTAAAAAATTCATTCTTGTTGATAAACCATTTTCTATTGAAAGTGGTGATTTAACACCAAGTATGAAAATCAAACGCAAAGTAGTCGAAAACAACTATAAGAATGAAATAAATCTATTATATAAATAATCAAAATAATTAACATTTTATTTGCTTATTGTATTTTTGAATTATATATTTCACAGATTTTTTTTGCAAAATTTTATAAAGGAGAAAAAATGGAAGAAATCGGAATGATTGCAGGGAAAGTATGGAAAGCTTTAGAAAGTAATGGTAAAATGACCGTTACAAAATTGACAAAAGAAACATCTGAAAAAAAAGATCAGGTTTTAATAGCTATAGGATGGTTACTAAAAGAAGATAAATTAGATGTAACAGCAAAAGGAAAAGTTACTTATTATAACTTAAAGTAATTTTATTTTCATACAAAAAACAAAAAACCTGCTTTATAGCGGGTTTTTTTGTTTTTTAACAGTTGTTTATTTGCTTTAAAATTATCAATAATCATTTTTTCATTTATATTTCCCTCAAAAAACAAGAAACTTTATTATTATTGACTAATTACTTTATTTTTTGTATTATTAGTGATTAAAAAAAGGAGAAAAAAATGTTATTAGAAATATTCGCACAAAATGCTAAACAAGGATTTGACATAATAAGTTTATTGCCATTTATATTAATTTTTGTAGTTATTTATTTTTTTATGATGCGACCACAAGCAAAAAAACAAAAAGAAACTAAAAAAATGTTAGACGAATTAAAACCAAAAGAAAAAATTATTACAATTGGTGGTATTTATGGTGAAGTAGATTCAGTTAAAAACAATATTGTTGTAATAAAAATTGGCAAAGATACAAAAATTGAAGTTAAAAAATCTGCAATTGCAAGTAAAATTGATTCTGAAAATAATAAGAAATAATGATCTTAAAGATTTTTAAATATGGTGCGCCAGTATTAAGAAAAAAATGTAAAATTATTACAAATATTTCTACTGATATTGCGCAACTTGTCGATGATATGATAAATACTATGTATGAAGATGACGGAATTGGACTTTCTGCTAATCAGGTTGGAAAAGATTTATCATTAGCAATAATTGGGAAAGATGCCGTTGATTCTGAAAACGATTTAGTAATTATCAATCCAAAAATAATCAAATATTCAGATGAAAAAACTACAGAAGAAGAGGGATGTCTTTCTATTCCTGATATTAAAGAAAAAGTTGTTAGATCGCAAAATATTATTTTGGAATATCAAGATATGAATTTGAACACACATACACAAATGTTTTCAGATTTTCCAGCTAGAGTTATTCAACACGAAACTGATCATTTAAATGGTGTATTTTTTACAGATCGTATAAGTTTTATTAGAAAAAAATTGTTAAATAAACAATTAAATGAAATCGCAAATCAAATTCGCAACTAAAAAAATTTTTTTCTTGCATAAATGAAAAAATATTTTTAATATTCGTGGCTTTTGAAATTATGGGGCGCTTAGCTCAGTTGGTTTAGAGTACCTGCCTTACAAGCAGGGTGTCATTGGTTCGAGTCCAATAGTGCCCACAAAAAATAAATAATATTATGGTAATTAGTAATCAAGAAAAATGGTATGTCTATGTTATTGAAAGTATTCCTTTTAACTTTAGATATATTGGTATGAGTAAAAATGTAGTTGATAGATTAAAGTTGCATAATTATGGAAAAGTTAAATCTACTAAAGCAAGAAAACCATATAAATTAATTTATTACGAATTCGCAGGAAATAGACAAAATGCTAGAATATTAGAAAAATATTATAAATCTGGTGCTGGTAGAAGAAAAATTCAACGAATGATAAACAATAACAATATAATTTTATAATTCATTAGTATACAGAGTGTCATTGGTTCCCTGCCCGACTGTTTTGTCTTTAAAATAATTTATTCTTATTGCTCTGGGCAGGCGGGGAGTCCAATAGTGCCCACAAAAAATAAATAATATTATGGTAATTAGTAATCAAGA
>JAOZRH010000118.1:4574-6235 GCA_029931905.1 Fidelibacterota bacterium | reverse complement strand
GTTTTTTAGTATCAAATATCAAGTATCAAATATCAATTTTCGGCCAACACACGGACATATTCACTAGTGCCACTAGAGAAGTTAATTAAATTATTATTTGATTGTAAATGCTTTTTCTTTCCACCTATCAGCATTGTTGGTATATCTAATTAGACATTTTGATACCAATACTAAAACTTCCTTTCATTGCTATATAATAATTATCAAAACCAAAATCCATATTGGAAATAATTCTATTGTATTCAACTGATAGATTAAAAACATCATAAATAGAAATACCAATTATTGGTCTTACCCCAAAGTTGATTATTGGTTCATTTTCAAAAACATTATATAATCCGATACCAGAACCAACAAAGGGTTTAATTTTAGAATTTGTTGGATAATAAAAAACTGACGGAGAAAGTGATAAAACCGTTCTACTAATAATAACACATCCAGATGAGTTTAATGTAACAGCAGATATTTCCATATTTATACCAAAAGTAATTTTTTCAGAATAATTCAATTTTGGCATAATGTGTGCTCCGAATCCTGCATTTTTATAATCATTTTCAGAATTAAAAACTCGCTCAGGTAAATTCCCAAATACACCTACATCAATTCTAATATCTTTTCTTTGAGAAAAAATATTAGATGAAATAAAGAATAATAACAGCAAAATTTTAATTATATTTTTCATTGTATCTTCTCGGCAATTAAATAATCTTCGTCTGTGATATAATAATTATATTCGAAAATGTTTTCATCAATTTTTCTATAATCATATCTATCTTGAAAAATAATATTTCTATCTGTTTCATCAAATATTGTGTTGAGATTGATTAAGATAAATATAATGACCAAATTTTGCTTCTTCTATATTAATGCAAGAAACAATTAACAAGAAATTAAGGAGTAATCCAATAATCAAAAGCATCATCCAAGTTTTTTTTCGTGTTGTTATCATACTTTCCCTTTATTTTATTTTTCCACTCATTCCAAGAGTTTACGCCTAAAAAAACTACCGAAGTCATTAAACAACGGTAGTTTTACAACAATTTATTATTCACATTCCCTGGCTCTTTGAAAATCTTCTTCAGTATAACGATAAGTAAATTCATAATTATTTTCAGAATACTTTTTTCCCTCGTAATTTTCTATTAACATAGGACCTTTCCTAATTTGAGTTTCCTCATTTAAAAATAAAATAGTGTCACATTTTATACATAATCCATATTTTATTACAATAAAATCTCCACTTAAATAGTCAGGTTCATTTACACCTTCATCTACTTTTTCAATCTTAACACCGATAGCATCAGGATAATATAATGTATCGTGAGCTGCTACATTAAAATCGGAAAATTCAATCGGATAATAAATATCATAATCTGTTTCATTAATAAATATCCAATCTATATCAGTACTATATTCAACTGTGCAGGTGGAATTATTAAACAACAAAAACATTACTAATAGATAAATAATTTTAAGAAAATATTTTTTTTTCATAATTGTTACTCCTTCCAATTTGCAAATAAATCATCTAAATATTGCTCTGTATCATTTGTATATTTTTCTTTTATTTTATCTCTCCAATTATTCCAAGTTTTTTGGTCTTTTAATGCATCTTCAATTTCACTAATTGTATAACCTTCTACTTTATCTTTATCTCCCCT
>JAOZRH010000118.1:0-4564 GCA_029931905.1 Fidelibacterota bacterium | reverse complement strand
TCCATTATTAGAAGCATTTGGATAATCAATCATATCCGCAATCACATGTGTATAACCTTTCTTTTTTAACGCACCTCTCCCTTTGTATTTTGGATATATCATTTTTGTTAAAACCCAACCTACTCCAGTAGCCCAACTTTCTTTAACATTTTTGTTAGTTTTCGTATAATCCCATGCACCATTCATTTTCCAATGCGATGCATGCCCTAATTCATGTATTACTGTACCATATATATCTTCAACATCAGATTGTTTCCAGATTACGATCCAATTAAAAGTACCTAATGTTGTTCTTGCAATTGGTGCACATCTACCATTTGTCTGATAATTTTCTTTAAAGATTGCCCCAATTTTCATTTGTTGTTTCCACCATTTATTTTGTGGAGGTCGTCTCAAGCCCTTTATATCTTGATAATAATAATGATAAGTAGCTCTGAATATTGTTGAATAATATTCCTGATGTCCTCCATTTCCAATTTTTTTATTCCAATCTTCTTTCCTTGTTTTTGGTCCTTTTAGTTTTGCTTGACCGATTCTACCACTTCTGATACTAAAATTATGTCGTTCCCATCTTATAGAATATCTTGCCTTGTTTCTAAATCTTTTTCCACTACAAGAAAAATCACCATCACTATTTGTTACACCTTTTAAAGTGCGAAACCATCTGTGCGATCTAACTACTACACCTACAAGAGGTTTGTAATCATCATAATAGTCATCCCAATACTTAATATTCCCTTTTGGTCTCCATTTACTTTTTCTTGTTATATTTTTACTTTTATTTAAAGCATCCACTTCCAAATTGTTTGTAATTCTTAAAGCTTCATCAACCAAATCATCAATTAATTCTTCTGAATTTATACTACTATTCGGATCATCTTCAAATTCTTCTGGTATATATAATTCTTCAAGTATTTCATATTCAACACTATCTGGTAGTTTTTTATCAACTTCAACAGCACAATATTGATAAGTTGGCTGATCTTCTGGCACTTCAGGATCGTGATAATATACACCATCATCATCATCTGCAATTTCATAATCCAGAGGAATTTCATAAAGTATCAATGATGAGTCACTTTTTAGTATTGCTAACTCATCTTCATTTTTTGGCTTAAATTTAATGTAAAGATGTGATGCAGTAATGTCATCACCAGAGCATCCTTTATTAAGTCCACTTTTTTTTAAACTATTCATTGCAATTCTCATATTTACAACAGAATAAGGATTTTCTAATTGTTCGCCAAGTTCTGTCATTGGTGGCTCTTCATATGATGCATCATCAGAAGGACCTTGAAATAAGTCACACGAATTGAAAAATGCTATTATCATAAAAAATATAACAATTATTGCTATTTTTATTTTTAATTTTTTTTATGTTTTAACCTTACATTTATTTAATTATTATTATTTGTTTTTTGAAACATTTTTTTCAAGCAATAAATTTTATTGCTTTGTCATACTTTCTGATGGAATAATATTATCACCCCTATTTTGTATTTTTAAGATAAATCTAATATTCTAAACACTATGTATGATACAAAATGTATTATTAAAAATCAAGAAAAAGTGAAAATTCCATTTGATTATTATTAAAAATATTTATAACTTAACTTAATTAAAAAAGAGGTAATTTAAATGACAAATAATCATGCAAATGTAAAAATCAGAGATATTAAAATTTATCCACTTAATATAAAAGCCGAACACGATTTAAAAATCGCAACAATGACAATTTCTGGTCCAAAAAATGTATTAATTCACATTATAACAAATACAGATTTAGATGGATGGGGCGAAGCAAGTCCGTTTAGAGCAATAGTTGGTGAAACTCAATCAATTAATTTTTCAGCAGCAAAAGAGTTGAGAGAATTATTCATCGGGAAAAACCCACTATATTATACAGATTTAATCCATCAAATGAATGCATATTTACCATATAATTCTACTATTAAAAGTGCATTCGATATGGCATTATACGATATTGCTTCAAAAGCTGCTAATCTTCCTCTTTATGCTTTTCTTGGTGGAAGTAAACGACCAATGGAAACGGATAACACGATTGGAATTGGAAATATTGATGAAGCTGGAGAAAGAGCGTTAGAAGTAGTAAAACAGGGATTTAACATTATTAAAACAAAAGTTGGAATTTCTGAAAAAGAAGATATTTTACGAATCAAAAAAATTAGAGAAGCAGTTGGTAAAAATGTGAAAATTAGAATTGATGCAAATCAAGGTTGGGATAGAGTTTCTGCTGTAAGATCATTAAAAGAATTGGAACAATATGATATCGAAATTTGTGAACAACCGTTAAAGGCCAATGATCTTGACGGAATGAGATATATTAATCAACACTCTTCAATTCCATTAATGGCCGATGAATCCGTATTTTCTCCTGCTGATGCACTAAATGTAATTAAATATCAAGCCGCACCATATATAAATATTAAACTATCAAAATCTGGTGGAATTTACAATGGAACTGCAATAGCAAATATTTGTGAAGCTGGAAATATTACTTGTATGGTTGGTTGTATGTCAGAATCCGGTCTTGGAAATACTGCTTTTTCTCACTTCGCTATGGCAAATCCTGTAGTTAAATTTTTCGATCTTGATGCTAATATCGGACACATTGACGAACCAATTATTGGAGGAGTTACTATTAATAAAGGAATGGTTGAATTCCCTGATGATATTATCGGTATTGGAGCTTATCCAGATCCTGATTATATTAAAAAAATTGATAGTATTTAGAAAAAATATTAATTCCTTTATCTGCTACTGCTTTACAAAAAAAATCTTAACATCTAATTAAAGGTGAAAATTTGAAATACAATTTTGACAAAATAGTTGACAGAAAAAATACAAATTCAATTAAATATGACATAGTAAAAGAATATTTTGGTACAGATGATATTTTACCAATGTGGGTTGCAGATATGGATTTTGAAACACCAGATTTTATAGCGAATTCTATTAGAAAAAGAGCCGAACATCATCTTTTCGGTTATTCATCTAAGCCAAATTCATTTTACAATTCAATAATTAATTGGATGAGAAAACGACATAATTGGAATGTGAAAAAAGATTGGATTAGTTCTACTCCAGGTGTAGTTCCCGCCCTAAATATATCAGTTTTGGCATTCACAAATCCTGGAGATAAGATAATAATTCAATCGCCAGTTTATCATCTATTTGCTTCGGCAGTAAAAGACAATGACCGCATATTAATAAATAACCAATTGAAATTAGAAAATGGAAAATACAGAATAGATTTCAATGATTTAGAAGTGAAAATAAAAGATAATGTAAAAATGTTACTATTCTGCAATCCACATAATCCTGGCGGAATGGTTTGGGAAAAAGAAGATTTACTTCATTTAGGAAATCTATGTGTAGAAAATGATGTCCTGCTAGTTTCAGATGAAATTCATTCTGATTTAGTTTATAAAAAAAAACATATTCCCATCTCTTCCCTATCACAAGAAATTGCAAATCACACAATCACTTGCATGGCACCGAGTAAAACTTTCAATCTTGCTGGATTATCTACATCAGTAATAATAATTCAAAACGAAAAAATCAGAAACACATTTAATCATTTGCTTTACAATTTACATATCCATTACGGAAATATTTTTGGAAATATTGCTTTAGAATCCGCCTACACTTTTGGTGAAGAATGGCTGGAACAATTATTAAAATATTTACAAAAAAACATCGATTTTATGGTAGAATATTTTAAAAAACATATTCCAAAAATAAAAGTAATAATTCCAGATGCAACTTATCTTGTTTGGTTAGATTGTAGAGAATTAAATTTATCTGATGACGAATTAAAAAACTTTTTTATTAAAAAATCGAAAATTGGAATGAATACTGGACCTTCATTTGGACCAGGTGGCGAAGGATTTCACAGAATAAATATCGCATATCCAAAATCTATAATTGAGGAAGCACTTGTAAAAATTCGTGATGCAGTGAACAATATTTAATGCTTTTTTATAATCTATTCTTTTCGGAATAACAATTTTTACCACCGAGTTTCACCGAATAACACCGAAAAATATTCTTATGTTTATTTTTTTATTTTCTCTTATTCGTGACTATAATTCAATAACCATTCCCTCGCAACCGAGTATAACCTCTAAATCGGAGTTTGGATATTTTTCTTCTTTATATTTTTTTGCTTTTTCGAATATTGATGAAATAAATTCTTCTTGTTTATCTGGTTCGTGATGAAATAAAACAAGTTTTTTTACATTAGCATTTACAGCGAAATCTATACCAATTTCCGCAGAACTATGTCCCCAATCTCTTTTATCAATAGATTCTTCTAATGTATATTGAGCATCAAAAACTAATACAGATGCATTTTTAAAAAACTTAATAAATTTTTCAATTGATTCATTTTTAGCTTTGTTGTGTTCGCTATCCGTTGAATATACAAAAGTTTTTCCATTATTTGTTACTCGATAGCCGTAAGAACTTCCAGGATGATATTGTTGAATATTTTCTATTTTTATTCCGTCAATCTCTATTATTTTATTTTTTTCTAACTGAA
>JAOZRH010000117.1:3945-6307 GCA_029931905.1 Fidelibacterota bacterium | reverse complement strand
TCACTCTTTGCAGAAGAATATAAATTAATGTTTTGGAATGTAGAAAACCTTTTTGATATTGTTGATGATTCAACAAAAAATGACGATGAATTCACCCCAAATTCATATAAAAAATATACCGCTCGTGCATATCAACATAAACTAGAAAATATATCAGAAATTATTAATGATATTTCACCCGATATTCTTGGTCTTGCTGAAGTTGAAAATATCTCAACATTAGAAAAATTATCAGAATTGTTAAAATTTCAACTATATTGGAAAATAATTTTAATTGAATGTGATGATGTTCGTGGAATTGATGTTGCATTAATGTATCGTTCAGACAAATTTAATTTAATAGATTCAATAAGTCATAAGATAAATTTAAATTCAAAACGACCAACACGAGATATTTTAGAAGTAAATTTAGAAACAAATTCTCAAAACAATTTCACAATTTTGGTAAATCATTGGCCTTCAAGATATGGCGGACAAGAGAAATCTGAGCCAAACAGAATAATTTCAGCCAGAACATTAAAACAAATTATAAAAAATATTCAAGCTAAAAAATCTGATAAAGATATTATTGTTATGGGAGATTTTAACGATACTTTTAGTGATATATCCTTTCACCAAATTCTCAAAGCCAAAAAAACATTTGGAGATGAGGTTTTTTTGATTGATCCATTAGCAAACTTAATTAATGAAAATGACGGAACACACTATTTTCATGGTGAATGGTCTTTATTGGATCACTTTTTGTTAAATAAGAATTTATATGATAATGAAAATATTAATTACAAAAACAACTCTGCAGATATTTATAAAGCAGATAAACTCATAGAAGGAAAAACAAAATATTTTTCTGGTTTTCCCTTTCGATTTTATAATATTAATAATATTAATGGTGGATATTCAGATCATTTACCAATTATTATGGTTTTAACAGAATAATTACCGAATACACATTGTTTTAAATGTATTTTCACACAAAAAACCTTGCCATATACGGTAAATACACCAAATCAAACCAAACTCTAAAAAAATTTAAGAATTTACTAAAAATAATCATTGTATTAAATACATAAAATTATTAACTTACCATCCTTGAAAGAGTAAAAAACATTCTATATAAAAAAGGAGATGAAATGTTAGGAATTGAGAATAAATTATTCTGGGCGGTGCCAATTGCATCAATTATTGCATTATTATTTGCATGGAATTTCTTTCGCCAAATGATGAAAGAAAGCGAAGGAACAGACAGAATGAAAGAAATTGCAGAATATGTAAGAAAAGGCGCAAATGCTTACATTAAACAACAATATAAAGTTGTATTTTATGTATTTATGGTTTTAACAGTAATTTTTATCATAATGGCTTGGGGCTTTAATATTCAAAATCGTTGGGTACCATTTGCATTTTTAACTGGTGGATTTTTCTCTGGACTTGCAGGTTGGTTAGGAATGAAAACAGCAACTTATGCATCTGCAAGAACAGCAAATGCTGCTCGAAGTTCTTTAAACAAAGGGTTGCAGGTAGCTTTCCGAAGTGGTGCTGTTATGGGACTTGTTGTCGTTGGATTAGCAATATTAGATATATCAATGTGGTTCATCGTATTAAATTATTTTGTTGACGAGGTTGATTCGGCACATAAATTAGTCATTATTACTACAACAATGTTAACATTTGGAATGGGTGCTTCAACTCAAGCTTTATTTGCTCGTGTTGGTGGTGGAATTTTTACAAAAGCCGCAGATGTTGGTGCTGATCTTGTTGGAAAAGTTGAAGCTGGAATTCCAGAAGACGATCCAAGAAATCCTGCAACTATTGCTGATAATGTTGGTGATAATGTTGGTGATGTAGCTGGAATGGGAGCAGATCTTTATGAATCTTATACCGGTTCAATTTTAGCAACAGCAGCACTTGGAGCAGCAGCATTTTTAAACAAGGGATTTGATATTCAACTTAAAGCTGTTTTGGCACCAATGTTGATAGCCGCAGTTGGAGTTATACTTTCAATTCTTGGAATTTATTTAGTAAAAGCAAAAGAAAATGCAACACAAAAAGAACTTTTAAAATCACTTGGCAATGGTGTTAATTGGAGTTCAATTTTAATTATTGTTAGTTCATTTGGAATTTTATATTATCTTGACATCCCCAATTATCTTGGATTGTGGGCATCAATTGTTACTGGATTATTAGTTGGAATTACAATAGGAAAAGTAACAGAATATTATACTTCTGAATCTTATGCTCCTACACAAAAAATAGCAAATGAAGCAAATTCAGGACCTGCAACTTTAATAATTTCTGGAATTGGAACAGGAATGATTTCTACAGCAATTCCCGTAATAGCAATTGTAACTGGAACAATTTTGGC
>JAOZRH010000117.1:0-3845 GCA_029931905.1 Fidelibacterota bacterium | reverse complement strand
TTCATATGGGATTATACGGAATCGGAATAGCTGCAGTTGGAATGCTTTCTACACTTGGAATTACTCTTGCAACTGACGCTTATGGTCCTATCGCTGACAATGCAGGTGGAAATGCACAAATGAGTGGCTTAGGTGAAGAAGTTCGTAACAGAACCGATGCACTCGATTCGCTTGGAAACACAACGGCAGCAACTGGAAAAGGTTTTGCAATTGGTTCGGCTGCACTAACTGCTCTTGCTTTATTAGCTTCATATATTGAAGAAATTCAAATTGGATTAGTAAGAATTGGAACAGACACCTTAATAATAGGAAACGAAACAATTGAAACGGCATCTGCAACTTTTGATAATTTTATGGAATATTATAATGTAACTTTAATGAATCCAAAAGTATTAATGGGAATGATGATTGGTTCAATGATGGCTTTTGTTTTTTGCGGATTAACAATGAATGCAGTTGGAAAGGCTGCTTCTCAAATGGTCGATGAAGTCCGTCGTCAGTTCCGTGAAATAAAAGGAATTATGACTGGAGAAGGTAAACCTGAATATGCAAAATGTGTAGCAATTTCTACAAAAGGTTCACAAAAAGCAATGATGTTTCCTTCATTACTCGCTATTGCAATGCCAGTAATTGTTGGGCTTATTTTTGGAGTTGCCGGAGTTATGGGATTGTTAGTCGGTGGATTAGTAGCAGGATTTGTATTAGCAATTTTTATGGCAAACACTGGTGGATCTTGGGACAATGCTAAAAAATATATTGAAAGTGGCGTTCACGGTGGAAAGGGTTCAAATGCACACAAAGCAGCGGTAATTGGAGACACTGTTGGTGATCCATTTAAAGATACTTCGGGTCCAAGTTTGAATATTTTAATTAAACTTATGACTATGGTTTCAATTGTGATGGCTGGCTTAACAGTTAGTTGGTCGCTCTTTTAATATTCATTATAAAGTAATACAAAAAAATACTCAAAAGGAATTTTGGGTGTTTTTTTTGATTTTAATTTAATAAAATATTTTGTATTATTGGGTATATTGAAACATAACTTAGAGGATATAATGTTAAAAATAAAAAATATAGTAAAAGATTTTTCTAACATTACTGCAGTTAATAATATTTCTTTTAAAGTTCCACAAGGTGCAGTTTATGGCTTGTTAGGTCCAAATGGTGCAGGCAAAACAACAATTATCAGAATGATAATGAATATTATTCAACCAGATTCTGGAGAAATATTAATTGATGATAAAACAAGTTTGGAAGGCAATAAATTAAACATTGGATATTTGCCTGAAGAACGAGGACTTTATCAGAAATCAAAAATTAGAGAAACAATTATATATTTTGCAACTTTACAGGGATTGAGTCATAATCTTGCATCAGAGAGGACAGATTATTGGCTTTCTCGTTTCAATTTAACTCAAAATAAAGACAGTAAAATATCCGAACTTTCAAAAGGAAATCAACAAAAAGTACAATTTATTATCACTGTAATTTCCGAACCTAAATTAATGATTCTCGATGAACCATTTTCAGGATTAGACCCAGTAAATCAAAAATTATTAAAAACAATATTAAATGAATATAAAAATAAAAATACTACAATAATTTTTTCAACTCATCAAATGGAACAAGTAGAAAATATGTGTGATTCTATCTGTCTAATCAACAATGGTAAAGTGATAAAAGAAGGGAATTTAAATCAAATAAAAGATGAATATGGTAAAAATATTATTGAAGTAGAATTTGAAGAAAGTGAAAAAAAATTACCAAAAAACATTTTAATCGATCAAGAAACACTACAAAACACAATCAGAGGAAAATTACCAAATTCGATTAAAATTAATGAAATGATAAAAAAACTAACAAGTGAATATAATATTAAGGGATTTTCATATTTAAAACCGAAACTGGAACAAATATTTTTAAATTTAGTGGAAGAGGGAAAAAATGAATAATGTTATTAAAATCGCAAAATGGGAATTATTTAGATATATCCGTTCAAAAGCATTTATCATAACATTAATAATTCCATTTATTATAATCATCATTGCTGGTGTTCCTCAATATTTAGCAATTAATTCAGAACAACCCGTATTAAATATTGGAATTATTGACAAAAATAATGACAAATTTGAACAAATCGAAAAAGAACTTGCAAATAATGAACAAGACAAAGGGAAAAAAGAATTTATTTTGCAACAATATACAGATATTAATAATGAAGATATATTTGTTAAAGAATTAATTAAATCGAATATTGAAGATATTGTAATTGTTCTGGAATCACAATTAATCGATAGTGGAAAAGTTAATTTTTATCATAGAAATAATATTGGAATTGAACAAATTTCTAAAATTGAGAGAATTATTTTTAATGTAGTAAGAAATCAAAGGATAGAAAATTTAAAATTGAATAAAAATGATTTGAAATATGTAAAACAAAAATTAGATACTCAACTTTATGAAATTTCTGAACAAGGTGAAATGGGAGAAATGAACTTGTTTATTAAATATGTAATTCCTGGAATATTTATGTTCGTTTTACTTCTGGGAATACTTACAAGCTCTCAATTATTGGTAACAAGTATAATAGAAGAACGCAGTAATAGAATAATAGAAATATTACTTTCATCAATAAATACAAAAGAATTAATGGCTGGTAAAATACTTGGCATTGGATTACTTGGAATAATTCAAATTACATTTTATTTAATGATAATTATTATTTTAGGAATTTTTGGAAGTGGACATATTCCGATAGAATTAGATATTTCACAATTGTTTTCAATTAAAATATTATGGTACTTTTTATTCTTTATTCTCGGATATTTTATGTATAGCACAATTTATGTTAGTTTAGGATCTCTATTTAACAACGAAAGAGATGCTCAGCAAACTATTGGATTTTTCTCTCTATTTGCAATTATACCAATGTATTTTATGTCATTTATTATTTCAAATCCAGAATCAATAATTACAACAATTTTAACTTTCATCCCTCCTATTACACCATTTTTTATGATTATTCATATTGGAATGTTGTCTGCCCCTTGGTATTTTTCACTTGGAATGGCTTTTTATCTAATTTTTTGGATTATAGTAATAACACTTATTGCAAGTAGAATTTTCAAAATGGCAATATTAATGTATGGTAAAAGACCGACATTACCTGAAATGTTTAAATGGATAAAATCGTCCAAATAATATATATTAAAAATTAGTAATTTACATTTACTATTAAATATCGTTTTATGAAAAATCTTTTTTAAATCTGATTAGTTTTTTGTACCCCGGACAGAATTCGAATCTGTGGCCTACGGTTTAGAAGACCGTTGCTCTATCCAGCTGAGCTACCGGGGCATCAAAAAAAACATTGATTAACAAGAAATAATTTATACTCTCGTTAATCAATCAAAATAGTCGGGGCGAAAAGATTTGAACTTTCGACTCCCTGCTCCCAAAGCAGGTGCGCTAGCCGGACTGCGCCACGCCCCGATAGGGTGGATGATGGGACTTGAACCCATGGCCACTTGGACCACAACCAAGCGCTCTACCAACTGAGCTACAACCACCGTATTCGAAATAGCCTGTAATAATACAAATAGAATTTAAAAAAGTCAATCATGAAATGAAAATTATTTATAAAAATCAATATTATATATTTTATATTTAAAAATTCTAAACTTTTATTTAACTAATTCGTCAAATCCCCTGCTCTTCAAATCAAAATAAATTACTAATGCAGACACTACTGCAATTGACAAATAAATGATTGCTGGAATAAATTCTAAAAATATCAACTTACCAATGCCAAATAAAAATGAATAAATAAGTACAACTCCACATAG
>JAOZRH010000018.1 GCA_029931905.1 Fidelibacterota bacterium | reverse complement strand
GAAATTCGTGTTCGGTTCTTTCGTCAAGGTCGAAAAGTTTAATTCTTTCAAAGTCAGAAACAAGAATGTATTTTGGCAATTCGTGTTCTTTTAATCCTGGAAAATAATCCGTTGCTTGCTCGTATGCTTTGTCAAGATTTTTTCCTTTCGATTTGTGCTCAACTAATAAAGTTCCTTTCCAAAATAAGTCAATAAATCCTTGATTTCCGCCCAATTTTTTAACAGGTTCTTCGAATGTAGCAACTCGTCTGCGCGATATTCCGAAAACATCAAAAAAGTCGTTCCAAAAACTGTCTTTTTCAGCTCTTTCTCTTGTTTCATCAGCCCACTCGTTCGAGAATTTTAATGCTCTGTCTTTTATTTCATTCCAGCTTAATGCCATTTATTAATATTTCCTTTATTTCAATTTAACGGGGGCTTTCTTTATTATCTCATATAGATTCATCTTTAATTTCTCATTTTTAATAAAATAAATTACAAAAAATAACAATTCCAAACAAGAATTATTAATTATTTCACCCTTTTACAATTATGGAATTTTTATAAATTTCAAAGAAATATTTTATTACAATTTCAGAAGTTTGATGTTCATATATTGTGTTATTATCGTCTATTCCAATAATAATATTTTCATTTACAAATTTTTCAATAATGATGTTTTTTGGGAATATTTTTAACAATTCATTGAAATATATTTGTTGAATATTATTTTTCGTCATTAATTTTTTAATGTAATTAATAATTCTTGTAATTCGAAATAGTGTAATCAAATCCAATTCATCTAAAAAATTATCAGCCGGAAAAAAACGCGTTAATCGTGCATCTTTTACATTTTGAGGAATATTTGGGATATTCATTGTTAAGTCAGGAATATAATAAAAGGGAGAAATTCCTAAAATTAATGGTAGTTCTGTCAAAAATTTCATTGTTAATAAAATGTCGGTAATTTTTTCGTTTGGTAAACCTGCAATAAAATATCCAACAGTTTTCATATTTAAAGAGGCGGATTTTTTAACGGCATATTTAAATTTACTTAACGAGTTATTTCTATTCATATTTTTTAAGGAATTTTCAGAAATTGTAGCGATTGATAAATTAATCATTTTGAATCCGATATTTTTCATTAATTCAAAAAGTTCATCGTCAAGATCAAAAGCACTCAAACCATTCATTGCATAAAACTCAAAATAATTTCCAAATTCATTAAATATCATTTTCATCAATGTTTTTGCATAATTTTGGTTTTTTGTAAAATTATCGTCTTCAATATCAATTACTTTTATTCCCAATTTTTTTGCTTTGTGAAGTTCGCTTAAAACCAGATGGTACGGCTTATTTCTTATTTTTTTGCCGAATACATTTGCAATTGAACAAAATTTACATCCTTGCGGGCAACCACGAGTGGTATTGAGCATTGTAGAATTTTTACCTTGTATTTTGTAATATTCTCCATTTATTAACGAACTATCTGGCATAAAATCATATCTATTATTAGTTGTTTGAATTGTAGAGATTTTCCATTTATTATTATCTTTATAAAATAGATTTGGAATTATACTCTCATTTATATTTTCATTTAAAATGTTTTTAATGAATATTCTAAATGAATTTTCACCTTCGCCCCTTATCATAAAATCAATGTCTGCAGATTCAAAAAGTAAATGATTAGAAGCTGTTACATTTTGACCACCTACAATTATCGTTGTATTTGGTTGGGTTTTTTTTATTATTTTTGCCAGTTTGATAGTTTCTTCTGTATAAGTATAAAATAAACTACTGATACCAATAATATCGAATTTGTTTTGTTTAAAATAATGTTCAATATTTCCCCAAGATTCGCCAAAATGATAATATTGATTAAAAATTTTAATTTCAGATTTGTCGTATTTATAGTGATTTTTTAATTTTTCAAAATTGGTAGGAATCGGAATTGTGTTTCGTTTATTTACACTTAAAAAATCTTTAATCTTCACTTCCACCGAAAGGTCATTTATGGCACCAGCAAGATATGTCAAGCCCAGTGGATAAGTTCTCTCCTTTGTGGAATAAAAATCTTCGATTGGAGGTTGACATAATAAAAGTTTCATAGAGGTAAAAAACTCAAAATATTATTCTTGAATCCAAATTGCATCAGATAATATTTTATCGCCATTTTTACGATAAAGTGATGTTAATGAATTTTCAGAAAAATTGGTTACATAATTTATAATATATTTTTCTAATAGTGATATCTCAGCTTTTAATTTCCAATGTTCTCCATTTGAATTATGTAGAATAATAAATAGTCGATTTTTATAATGTTGTCTCTGTTGTTGACTTTGATTTATGTAAAGCCATTTTACAATATCTTTTGTATTGTTTTTTGCATATTGAACAGATTGATTATAAGCTTGAGGAAACACCGTTGTTTTATGATCAAATTTTATTCCATTAATTTTGAAATCAACAAGTTTGTCGTATTTATTTAATGCTGGTTTGACATTTGGAAGTGAGCAAAATATTTTTTCAACAGCCATTGCAGACCAGAAATTATACCATCGATTCAAAGCATAATTTGCCAAGCTTTTATAATTATTGTCTTGTTTGAATTGTTGATTAATTTTTTTAACTAATTCGTCAAAATAAAATACTTTATAAATGAAATTGGTTCGTTTATCGAAATCATCGCTTTGTTTTTTACCCCATTTATATGGGTATTTCAATCGTTTTTTGAGCTCAATTTCTATTTGATAAATTTCTTGTTTCATATTATTTTCTACTGATGCTTAAATATAACAAAAAAACACTAAATATTTTGAGAAATAATAAATATGATTGAAGAAATTACTAATTCCTAAACATTTTTGTCGTTTGGTTTAGCAATGCAAAGCATTCTATTATTGTGAATTTATATTATTTAATGTTTCTAAATACAATAATATTCATTAAATTATACATATTTAGAAATAGGGAGAAAAATGAGTGTTAATAAGTCAAAATATCTTGTAATTGGAAGTGGTATTGCTGGATTAAGTTTTGCATTAAAAGTTGCCGATTCTGGAAAAGTGAATATTATTACAAAAAGTAAAATGAATGATTGTAATACAAGTAAAGCACAAGGTGGAATTGCAGCCGTAATCTCAGAAAACGATAGTGGTGAAAGTCATAAAAAAGACACTATGGTTGCTGGAGTTGGATTGTGTCACGATGATTCTTTAGATGCATTAGTGAAAGAAGGCCCTGCAAGAATAAAAGATTTGATTGATTGGGGAGTAAAATTTACAAAACAAGATGATGGTAAATATGATTTGGCAAAAGAAGGTGGACACTCTTACGGTAGAATTTTACATGCAACCGATGCAACAGGAATGGAAATTGAAGAGACATTAATTAAAAGGGTAAAAAATCACCCAAATATTTCAATATTTGAGAATAGATTTGCAATTGATTTAATTACAGAACATCAAGTTCAAAATAATTTACAGTCAGCTTTTAATATTTGTTTTGGTGCATATATTTTGAATATGGAAAATAAAAAAGTCGATATTTTTAGAGCTAATTATACAATGTTAGCGACAGGTGGAGCAGCAAGAGTATATTTACACACGACAAATCCTGAGGTTGATACGGGTGATGGAATTGCAATGGCATATCGCGCAGGAGTTAGAATTGCAAATATGGAGTTTGTGCAATTTCATCCAACAGCATTGTATGATCCCAAAAATGAACCGTTTTTAATTTCCGAAGCATTAAGAGGTTTTGGAGGTGTATTAAGAAATGGCAATAACGAAAGATTTATGAAAAAATATGATAATCGATTAGAACTTGCACCAAGAGATATTGTAGCTCGTGCAATTGATTCGGAAATGAAGAGAAACGGTAGTGATTTTGTTTATTTAGATATGACATCATTAGAATCTAAAGAGGTGAAAAAGAGATTTCCAACAATATTCAAGCATTGTAGTAATTATTTAAATATAGATATTACTAAAGATATGATTCCTGTTGTTCCAGCAGCACATTATATATGTGGAGGAATAATGACGAATATGAAAGGTAATACTTCTATGCACAATCTTTATGCAAGTGGAGAAACAGCACATACAGGAATTCATGGTGCAAATCGTTTGGCAAGCAATAGTTTAACAGAAGCATTGATATTTAGTCATCGTGCCGCAATGAAAATTCTAAAAAAGGGCTATAAAGAAGAGTTTGATAACATTGAAATTCCAGAATGGAAAGAACATGGCGAACAAAATCCAAACGAATGGATATTGACAAAACACAACAAGCAAGAATTGCAAAATGTTATGTGGGATTATGTAGGAATTGTCAGAAGTACCACACATCTAAATCGTGCATTAAGAAGAACAAAGATGCTTTATGATGAAATAGAAGATTATTATAATAGAACAAATATCAGAAAAGATGTTTTAGAATTAAGAAATTTTACAACAATTGCTTATTTAATCATAAAATCTGCACTTCGTCGAAAAGAAAGTCGTGGTTTACATTTTATGACTGATTATCCTGAAAAAGACGATAATTTTTTTAAGGATACAATTATTTAAAAGTTAAATCTTTATATTTTAATATTGAATTTCTATATCTCTGAATTTAAGTGTGAAATAACTATTATATTCTGGAATAAACATTAAGATATCCATTCTTTTAATGTATTTTGGATTGTTTTTGATCTTTTCAAAATTATAAATTAATTGTGTTGTAACATCTTCTACAACTGTAACATCTTTGATACCATTGCTATGGTAATGTCCACTTTTAGTTCCGAAAGTCATTTTAGAGGAACGGTATTCCATTCCTTTATCATCGATAATTCTAACATAACCCGTTTTAGCTCGTTCAACAAGACTAATTTCTCTGTCTGCTTTGTGGTTTGTAACATCAAAAACCATTGTAATGGATTCGCTTGCATAAAAACATTGTGTTAATTCAAATTCAATCCCTTGTTTTGTAATAAGTAGTGTTGATTTTGAGGATTTGTCCTGAACAATTGGCATCTTTTTTGGTATTTTGGGTTGTTGTTTTTTTACTATTGGTTCTTTTACACTCTCAAGTCGCACATAATATACTTGTCCCATTTTTAGCCCTTTTCTTGGAACTTTGATTGTCTTTGAGTTATAATTTGGTGCTTTAAATGTTATTTCATCTTCATGGGCAGAAATGTAAAAATAATATTCGCCTGGATTGATAATAATTTTTTTATATACTTTTTGACCGAGCGTTAATCCTGTTTTAACTTCTGACTCTACTCGTAAAACAGTACAATAATTCATGCGTAAATCATATACAGGGGATTCTTCTGCTTGGAAATCAGATAATAGTTTTTCAAATTTGTTTACTTTAAAATTCATACCATTCAAGCCAATCGCCAGAAACAATATCAAGAAAAAAGTAGAAATAATTATAAGTTTTAGTTTTGTTTTCATTTTAGATCCTCCCTTTAATTTATTTATGTATAAATGTAATGTTAAATATATGAAAAAACAAAAACTTTCTTGTGCGAATTTTGTTTTGTGAGTTATCTCACAATTTTGATGTAATTATATTTTTTAGTGTATAGATTGCCAACAATAAAAAACTTTTAATTATTAGAAATATTTTCTAAATTATAGCATCAATAAATAGGGGGAACAGTGAAATTTGTAAAAATATTTTTATTAATAATAATTGTTGTGATTTCGATTTCGTGTAAGGAAGAGGAAATTGTTAAAATAGAGAAAAAAGATTATATCAGATTTAATAATAAGTTTGCTGTAAATCTTTTTCATAATTTGACAAACAATAATAATGAAAATATTTTTATTTCGCCATATAGTATTTCAACAGCATTAGCAATGACTTATGGTGGGGCAAAAGGTGAAACCAAAAAACAAATGCAAAAAACACTTTTTTTTCCACAAAATGAGAATGTCCTAAATAAATCATTCCAATATTTAATTAAAGATATTAACAAATTTGATAAAAATAATGATAATATCAAACTGAAAACTGTAAATGCAATTTGGGTAGAAAATAATTTTGAAGTGAAAAGCATATATGACAAATTAGTTCGATCATATTATTTTAGTGAAGTAAATCGAATGGATTTTATTAATACCCCAGAAGTTTCTCGCAATATAATAAATAATTCGATAAGCAAAAATACGGGAAATAAAATCAAAAATCTGATTCCCAAAGACCTGATTTCAAAAGAAACTCGGTTAATCTTAACAAATGCAATTTATTTTCTTGCAGATTGGGAAAAGAAATTTAACAAAAAATATACCAAAAAAACAACATTCCATCTATTGAATGGTGAGAATACAGAAATTAAAATGATGAATCAAACAGGTAAGTTTCGTTATACAGAAGATGAAAAAACGCAAACAATTGAATTGCCTTATGTAAACGAGCGATTGTCAATGATGGTATTTTTACCAAAAGAAAATGATTTAACAAATATTGATTCTTTTTTGACTGAAAATAGATTATACAAAACCATAAAAGATATGAAATATGAAAAAATAAAATTATTTTTACCTAAATTTAAAATTACTTATTTTTCTTCTTTAAATGATGTGTTGAAAAAAATGGGAATGAAAGATGCTTTTACAGAACGAGCTGATTTTACAGGAATAAATAAAAATAAAAGCGAAAAATTGATGATTTCAAATGTATTACATAAAGCATTTGTCGATGTTTCGGAGGAAGGCACAGAGGCAACAGCATCTACAGCTGTAATAATGAAGCTTACATCAGCACCACCAACTCAAAAGCCAATAGTTTTTCGTGCCGATCACCCTTTTGTTTTTATAATATTTGACAAGGAAAATGAACAAATTCTCTTTATTGGTAGATTGACGAACTTTAACAAGGAAGGAATATGAAAATTATTAGAATAGTATATAAATTGTTAGCAATTATTTTATTTGCTTTTTTTCTGACGCTATATTTGATTGTAACGAAATCGGTTGTATCTATTTTTTCCAAAAATTATTCGAATAGATTTGGATTTTATTATTCCAAGTTAATAGGAAAGTTTTTTAAATTAATTTTAGGTGTTCATATCAAATTTATTGGGAAAGAAAATATTCCAGATAAAAATGGATTTATTGTTTTTGGAAATCATTTTGGATATGTAGAATTATTAGCAATATCTTCTTTAGTTCCAATTACTTTTATCGCAAAACAAGAGATTAGAAAATGGCCTGTTTTAGGTTTTATTGTTGGTTTGGTGGGGACGATATTTGTTGATAGAGATTCGGGTGGAAATTCAGAAAAATATATTAATAAAATTAAAGATGCTTTGAAAAATCAAATAAATATTTATTTTTCTCCTGAGGGGGCAAATTCAGATGGAACATTTTTGTATAGATTTAAATCGGCTCTGTTTGTTCCAGCAAATCAATTGAAATGTCCAATGTTGCCATATGCGTGTGCAATAAAAAAAGTGAATGGCAAAAAGATTAACAAAGAAAATAGATTGACAGTTGCTTGGTTTGGAAATGTGCAGGGATTTATTAGTCATTTATTAAATTTTATGACATATAGAAGCGTTGAAATAGAAATGAGAATATTAAAACCAGTAATATCAGATTATGATGATCGCAACATCGAAGAAAGAAGGATGTTTGCCTCAGATATGAGAGATATGATAAGTGAAGAACTTGTAAAAATGGAACCAGATTTTGATGCAGAATATATTGGAGAAAGAGTTAAAGAATAATTATTTAGAGCGATTCCCCAAATTAAGAGAATTGGCGATAAGAAAGAAAATCCCGATTATTATGCCGGAAACGGTTATGTTTATCGAGAAAATTGTAGAAAAATATCAACCTAAGACGATATTGGAAATTGGGACTGCAATTGGTTATTCATCATTAATAATGGCAAATAAATTAGATGGAAAAATTAGAATTGATACGGTTGATGCATCAAAACCATCTGTACTTGAGGCACAAAAAAACATTGAAAAATATAAATATTCAGATGTTATATTTGTTTATCATAATACTGGCATCAATTTTTTAAAAAGTATAAAAAATGAGTATGATTTAATTTTTATTGATGCTAAAAAAGAAGAATATCCCGAATATTTTAAATTGTCTAAATTACGATTAAAACAAAAGGGAATAATACTTTTAGATAATTTGTTGTGGAAAGGAAAAGTTAGACAGAACAATATGATTGTTGATAATAGAGTAAAAATACTTCGAAAATTTAATAACGAATTGTTAAATGATAAATCCGGGACGACAAAAATTTACGAAATTGGTGATGGTGTTGGAGTGTATATTAATAATCCTAACTAAAAAAATATAATTATATCAATAATTTACATCATTTGTAGAATTTAAAATTCTTATTAAAACATCATATATTTATATTGAATAATTCACAAATATTTGTTATATTTTAGTATAATCGTCAAACGAACAAAGGATAATCTTGATTATAAAGAATGCAAAAGTAGCTTTGTCTAATGAGGAAAAGTTTATTCAACTTGATGTTCAAGTTAAAAATGACAAAATAATTCGAATTGATAGAAACATAAATGGAACAAATGAGATTGATGCAACTGGAATGGTTTTGTTCCCAGGGGCAATTGATCCACATGTACATTTTGATGAACCCGGATATACTTTTCGAGAAGATTTTTATCACGGCAGTTGTTCGGCGGTTTCTGGTGGAATTACAACTGTGATTGACATGCCATGTACTTCTATTCCTCCAATTACTAATTTAGAGAATTTGAAAAATAAACTAAATATTATAAAAGATAAATCAGTTGTAGATTTTGGTTTGTTCGGTGGTGTTTCTGGACAATCATTTGAAAATTATGAAAAGAATATGAATGAATTGGCGGAATTCGTTCTTGGATTTAAAACATATTTTATTTCTGGAATGAAGACATTTCAACGACTAAATTATTCTCAATTTTCCAAAATATTAAAACATTCAAACAATGTGAATCGTCCGATACTTTTACATGCCGAAGATTATGAATTTGTTAAAAAAACAGAAATTCTCGAAAAGGAAAAAGGATCTGATTGGATAAATTATTATAATTCTCGTCCGGAAACAGCTGAAATATTTGCGGTAAAATCCGCTGTAACCCTTGCAGAACAATCAAAAGCAAATTTACATATCGTTCATATTGGTACAGCAGAAGCTGGAGAGTTTTTGTTGGGTAAAGAAAAAATTACTGGCGAAACAGCACCTCATTATCTGGAATTTAATTTTGATAATTTAAAGAAAATTGGTGGAGCATTAAAAACCGCTCCAGTTGTGAAGAGAAAAGGGAATTCAGAAAAATTGTGGAAATTATTAACCGATGGGACAATTGATTTCGTTGCTTCGGATCATGCTCCGGCACCTGCCAAAAATAAAATTGCAAAATCTGTTTGGGAAATTTATTCTGGAATTCCGGGAGGTGGAACATTATTTCCATATATGTATTCTGAAGGATTTGTAAAAAGAAAAATAAAATTGGATAGGTTTTTAAAAATAGTTTCTGAAAATTCGGCAAAAAAATATGGAATTTATGACAGAAAAGGATCGATTGAAGTTGGAAAAGACGCAGATTTTATTTTATTAGATCCAAAGAGAAAATGGACTGTGAAAGGAAAAGATTTTTATTCAAAAGGGAAAATTACACCGTTTGAAAATACAACATTTCAAGGTCGAATAATAAAAACGATTATTCGCGGAAAAGTTGTTTATGATATTGAAAAAGGGATTGTACAAGAAGCGGGATTTGGGGAATATATAAAAACATTACCGCAAAGTCGCAGAGAAAATTTAGGAAGATAAGAACTAGCTAAATGAAATATAGGAACAATATGAAACAAAAATATTTATTAGGAAATGGAATTATTACAGATGGATTTTCATTTTTATTAGAAAATGGAGCAATACTTGTTGAAGATGGGAAAATTATACAAATTGGAAATACTAATGAACTAAAAAGTGACGAAGTTGATTTTATTGATTTGGAAGGGCGACTTGTTTTACCAGGTTTGTTAAATCCGCACAATCATTTATATTCAGCACTTGCTACTGGATTATCGCCTCGTGGAGATATGAATACTTTTCCACAAATACTTAATAATCTTTGGTGGCATTTGGATAAGAAACTTGATAAAGAATCGATTTATTATTCTGCAATTTACGGTTTGATGGATTCTGTAAAATACGGTGTAACAACAATGTTCGATCACCATGCTTCAATGAATTTCGTTTCTGGTTCGCTCGAAATAATTGAAAAAGCATACCGAAAAATTGGTTTGAAAGGATTGCTTTGTTTTGAAATTTCAGATAGAATGGGCGAAAATAATATACAATCACAAATAGAAGAAAATGTTAAATTTTATGAAAAACACAAGGAAGATAAACAAATTCGCGGAGCATTGGGATTGCATGCAAATTTTACACTTAGCGAAAAAACACTTTTAACAATTAATAAACAAAAACCACCGAAGCTTCCAATTCATATTCATTGCGGAGAGGCGATTGATGATTTAAAATATTGTCAAGAAAAAGGTTATGACGGACCAGTTCATCGTCTTTATAAAAATGGGTTGCTTTCGAAAAATTCGCTTCTTGCTCACTGTATTCACCTGACGGAAACGGATTATAGATTGCTTGATGAAATTCAACCGACAATTATTTCTAACCCAGAATCAAATGCAAACAATAATGTTGGAATAATGAACACAGAAAAGATAAAAAAATATTTATTGGGAACGGACGGAATGACGGGAAATATACTTGGGACGATGAGATCGCACTTTTTACAACGAAACGGAAACATAAATAATCCATTGGAAATTCTTTTTAAATCACCAGCAAATATTATAAATAAATATTTTCATAATTCTGGAAAATTAGCGGTCGGAAATTCTGCAGATATCGCAATAACAGATTACAAACCAGTAACGAAAATCAATCTTGAAAATTTATTTTATCATTTAATATTTGGTGTTGAAGGACAAAAAATGTTTATGACAATTGCTGATGGAAATATTTTATATCAAGATGGAAAATTACAAACAGTGAATGAAAATAACATTCTTGAAGAAGTTAAAAAAGCAGTAAATAATTTACACAGGAAATATTATGAGTAAAGATTTTTCGCCAACATCAATTCAGCAATTATTAAAACAGATTTTAAATTCATTGGAAAACGATTCTATATTTGGGATTTATGATAATTTGTTTTTTACACCAAAAAATGACGATGTTTTCAAAACGGAAATTTTTAGTCAAAATTTAGAAACGCCAATCGGAGTTGCAGCTGGACCACAAACACAAATGGCACAAAATATAATTTCAGCTTGGATTTCTGGTGCAAGATATATTGAACTTAAAACGGTTCAAACACTTGATGAAATTAATGTTTCAAAACCGTGTATTGATATTCAAGATGAGGGTTATAATTGCGAATGGTCTCAAGAATTGACAATTAAAGAATCATTTTATGAATATCTAAAAGCTTGGATAATTGTTCATATTTTGCGAGATAAATTTGGTTGGAACAAAGAAATTGGGACAGTTTTTAATATGAGCATTGGTTACGATTTAGCTGGAATTAAAAACAAAAATGTTCAATGGTTTCTGAATAAAATGACTAATTGTAGCAAAGAAAAAAATGAATTGATAAATAAAATTAAAAATATTTATCCGAAAATTGTTGAAATAAAAATACCAAATCAAATTTCAAATAATGTAACTTTATCAACAATGCATGGTTGTCCGCCGGACGAAATTGAAAGCATCGGAAAATATTTAATAGAAGAAAAAAAATTACATACTTTTATAAAATTAAATCCAACACTGCTTGGTAAAAAAGAAGTTCGTGAAATTATTAATCAAAAATTGAAATATAAAACAACGGTTCCGGACATTGCATTTGAACACGATATTGATTATGAATCGGCTGTTAAAGTAATTTTATCACTCCAAAATTCTGCAAAAATCAACAATGTATTTTTTGGTGTAAAATTGACAAATACACTTGAAGCGACGAACCATAAAAATATTTTTGCCGATGAATCAATGTATATGAGCGGAAAAGCACTTCACCCGATAAGCATAAAAGTTGCACGAAAATTGCGAAATGATAATCGTATTAAAAATTTACAAATTTCATTTTGTGGTGGTGTTGATGTTTTTAATATTGCAAACACAATCGCCTGTAATCTACATCCGATAACGGTTTGCTCCGATTTATTGAAGCCGGGTGGTTATTCACGAATGCTACAATATCTACAAGAAATTTCAAAAGAATTTCAAAAAAACAATGCAAAAAATATCATAGAATATATTATAAATAGAAGTGATGAAAATAATTTAATTGACGGAGCGAAAAAGAATTTAATTAATTATGCTGAAAATGTTATCGACGAAAATTTTTATCATTCTATTAATAAAAGCATAAAGACAGAAAGAAAATTAACTCAATTTGACTGCATCAAAGCACCTTGCACCGAAACTTGTCCAACAAGTCAAGATGTTCCAAATTATATGTACCAGACATCTGAAGGAAATTTAGAAAACGCTTTGAAAACAATTTTGGAAACGAATCCATTTCCAAATGTAACAGGAATGGTTTGTGATCACCTTTGCCAGACAAAATGCACGAGAATAAATTATGATAATTCACTTTTGATAAGAGGAATAAAAAGATTTATTGCTGAAAATTCTGATATTGTAAATTCAAAATCAAAAAATTCTAATAACAAAAAAGTTTCAATAATCGGTGCTGGTCCTTCAGGTTTAAGTTGTGCATTTTATTTGAAATTAGCAGGATTTGATATTGATATTTATGAAACAAAAGAATTCGCTGGTGGAATGCTTGCAGATGCAATTCCAAAATTTCGACTCTCTGATTCTGCACTAAAAAAAGATATTGACAACATAAAAAAACTGGGTGTAAATATCAAAGTATCGGTTAAAATTGACAAACAAAAATTTGAAAACATTCAAAACAATTCTGAATTTATTTATATTGCAACTGGAGCACAGGATTCTAAAAAAGTTTCTATTGATGGCGATGAAGTTGGAAAAGGATTGCTTGATTCTTTGGAATTTTTATCTGATGTTAGACAAAATAAAAATGTAAAACTTGGCAAAAAAGTAATTGTTCTCGGTGGCGGAAATACTGCAATTGATACGGCAAGAACTGCAAAACGATTTGTTGGTGAAGATGGAAAAGTGACAATTGTTTACAGAAGAACTCGCAATGAAATGCCAGCAGATCAAGCTGAAGTCCGAGAAGCATTAGATGAAAATATTGAAATTATTGAATTAACTTCACAATCAAAAATTATTTCCCAAAATGGAAAGGTTGCAAAATTAATTTGTAAAAAAATGAAATTGGAAGGTGTTGATTCTGCGGGTCGTCCAAAACCGATTGAAATTGAAAATAGTGATTTTGAGATTTTTGCTGATACGATTATTCCAGCATTCGGCCAATCACTTGCGATAGATTTTATTGATAATAAATTGTTGGAAGTTAAAGATTTAAAAAATTATGAAACGAAAATTAAAAATGTTTTTATCGGTGGAGATGCTTACAGAGGGGCTTCTTCGGTGATTAAAGCAATTGCTGATGGACGAAATATTTCAGAAATTATTATTGGAAGAGGTAATTTAGAAAACAAAAAATCGGAAAATAATTTTGGAAGAAAAAAATTAACTCACAAACAATTACAAGAAAAAAAAGCAAAAATAATATTGGGGGTTGAGCAAAAAGAAACTCCGATAATCGAACGAGATAAAAACAAAATAGTTGAAATTTCTTTAACAAAAAATGAAGCAATTGATGAAGCAAATCGTTGTCTTTTGTGTGATGAAGTTTGTGATATTTGCGTTTCTGTTTGTCCAAATAGAGCAAATTATTCTTACGAAATAAAACCATTTCAAACTCAACTTCAGAAAGTAATAAATAAAAATGGAAAGGTAAAAATTGTTGATGATGGAATTTTCAAAATCAAACAAAGTTATCAAATTTTGAATATCGATAATTATTGTAATGAATGTGGGAATTGCGAAACATTTTGTCCAACTTCTGGCAAACCATATAAAGACAAACCGAAAATATATTTAGATAGAAAAAGTTTTGATGATGGTGAAAAGGGTTATTTTCTTGATGATAATATTTTAAATTTCAAATTGAATGGAGAAATATTTACTTTACAAAAAGAAGGTAGTTTCTACAATTTTCAATCAGAAATATTTTCAGCAAAGTTAGATATAAATGATTTTTCAATAAATAAAATTGAATTTAAAAATAAACCAGTGAAAGAAATTTCTACAAAAATTGCAGTGGAAATGAAAATAATTATGAATGCAATTAGAAAATTATATTAGGAAGTATTAATGGAAGAAAAAAAGAAAACCACGAAGAGCACAAAGAATTCACAAATGGAAAAATAATAAAGAAAAACAAGACAATTAGCGAGAATTTTCTCATAAAATGATTGACTTTTTGCTATTAATATATTAAAATTATGATAAATTGAATGGTAAAAAAGAAATGACATACATACATACATACATACATACATACATACATACATACATACCCAAAATTTCAATTAATTTTAATAAACACATTTTCACAACTAAATACGGGAGACTCACTAAATAATGGCAAATTTTTTACTAAAACAAGTTTTGTTGTAAAATATATATACTTTTGGGATTTTTGGTTTGGATGAATTGATATATAGACCAATTTTTAATCTTAAATATCAAAGGAAACAATGAAATGAAATATATTTTGGCTTCTATAATACTATTTTTTATATTTGCTTGCAATAAAAACCCATTGTCTATAGGTGATAATCCTGAACCCATTCGAGTCGAAGAAGTTGATGGATTAGTATCATTGAGTGTCGGAAACTATTGGGCGGGGATGCAGTATACATGCAGAAATTCTACTTGCGATAGTATAGCAAAAAACCTGACAGATTCTATGACTGTTAGGGTTTTTGAAAAAAGAGATATTGAAATTGATGGCTATATATATAATGCATCTTTTAAGGAAAACTATTTTATCAAAAACAACTATGTTATGGATTGCAAATGGCTATCTTTTAACGGTTCTGATGGATTATATCTTCTAGGGGGGATTTCAAGTTCTGATTCTCTTTTTAAGAAAATTCTACAACTAAAATATCCTGTAAGTGTCGGTGAATCATGGCAGGTACCACATCTTGTATATGATTTATACGAAAATAGATTTCTAATTGACGATACTTTAACATACACATGCATATCTACTAACGAAACAATCGAAACTCCTGCCGGAATATTTGAGTGCTATGTATATTGTTACAGGCTTCGACCTGCCGAGGATGTCCTTGATGAATGGGAACACTATCTATATTACAGTCCGAATATTGGTAATGTTGCTACGATAATTAAAAGTACTGTTGCTGATTATATTATCTATAAAATTCTACTTTACGATTATTTGATAAAGTAGTAATCTAAATAAAGGAGTATTTTATGAAAAAAATATTTTTGATTTTTTTAATTTCTATAATTACAAATAATAATGCAATCTTATTTGCCGAAAACCATAATAAGCAATTATTTGTAAAAACAGATAATTCAAAAGTTTTATTAAAAGGAGAAGAGAAAGAGCAATTGAATAATATTTTAAATAGAACTACTACAAAAAATGTAAAACTATTTGAAATTAATGAAGAAATTGATCTATTACAGGAAGAAATAATTAAAATCAATCTTCCCGATGGTATTAAAGGCATTTTCCATAAAGACAAAATAAAGTTATTAAACGAAAACGAATTTGTATGGTTTGGATCAAATTCAGACGATGCCTATGGTAGTGCTATTTTGGTGATAGACAATGCAAGTATAACTGGAACAATTAGATTATATAATAAATTATATAAAATAGAACCTATTAAACGAGGAATTCATGCAGTTATACTTAATAATAAAGCCGGGTTACCACCTGAACATCCACCTGAATTCCCAGAGGGCACTTTGCATAAAACTCAAAACAATATTAAACAAAAAATTAAAAGTAGCATTTCAGTTAATAAAAAGAGTTTTTCAAGCGAAAGTGATCCAATTATTGATATTTTAGTTGCATATACGCCATCAGCAGCTAATGCACATGGGGATATTAGTAGTTTAATTCAAACTGCCATAAGTGAAACTAACATGTCATATTCAAATAGTAATATTGGATTAACTATAAATTTAATATATTCCGTTCAGGTTAACTATACAGAATCAGGATCTTTTTCAACTGATTTAAATAGATTTAAAAATACTTTTGGGATTTTTGGTTTGGATGAATTGGTAACCTTTGTTACTGTGGTCAGTATTTAGTGCTAATATTTGTTTTTTAAATATACTAAATGGAGTAAAATTGAAAAAATGTATTTGATATTATTAATTTTAACAGTTGCATGTGTTGAAAATCCGGTGGAACCGGGAGACAATGATCCACTAAATACTCTGTGTTATATAAAACTAATCAATCAATCCTGGGAAATAGTTCTAAATGATTTAGAAAATGATTCGGTAAAAAATATTTCAAATAATCCGGCCGGGAATTATTCACCGGAATGGTCGCCTGATGGGAAATCATTAAAATAGAAGATAAAAATGAATGGATTGATTTTAGCACATTAGTATTCTCACCACAAGATAAATATATCGCCTTTTCTAAAAATATTAACCAGGAAGGTGAATGGATATATTGGGAATCATATTTACATACTGTAAATATAGTAACAAAGGAAATAAAATTTATTGATGGGGGTGAAGATGCAAAATGGAAACCCCTTATAAGTAATTATTGAAATAAGTAACTATTATATTTTAAAGGAGAATTGAAATGAATTCAAAAATATTAAACAGTATAGCATTACTGCTGTTCTTAACATGTTGCTTTATGCTGACTTTATTAGCACAGGAAAAGTTTCCAAGTCGTGATTCAAAAGAGTGGAAAAATTTATCTAGAATAATAAAGAAATAGAATGATTTATAGAAAAGTAACATTTTTAGTATTCCTTATTACTGTTCTTGGTTTTATCTTTTTTTCTTGTGAAAGTGGAACAGAACCAGAAATTATAGACATATTCCCCAAAGATACCCTTTACTCAACAACACATTTTCTTTGGCCCTCTACAGTTGGTAGTTATTGGGATTACGAAGGATATTATTTTATGAATCATTTTAGTCTTGATTCAAGTTGGAAATATGAAGGGTTCGCTTCATTTGGTATTGACTTAGACACAGTTCAAAGCGATTCATTTTTGTACAAATTAGAAATTGTTGATAGTATTTTCATAAATATTCGCGATACTATGTATGAATGTCATGTATTCGATGTTTACGATCCGTTAACAGAAAAGTATAGGAACTTTAAAACACCATACTGGATTGGCGATGACGGAATATACAATATGGGAATATACGGTGAAAGAGGTGATACGGTTTTCAATAAGGGTTTATATATCCCAACCGAAATATCATTAAATATTAATTGGCGAGGACAAATGTCATATAAACAATATGGCTATTTTCATTCTTCCCCAGTTTTAGAGAGAAAATGTCTTTTAAAAAATGAAATTCTAAATACACCCATTGGCAATTTCGAGTGTTATGTTATTTTTACCAGGATTTGGCAAGCTGATGATATTCTTGGTTACTATGATTACTATAATTATTATGCCCAGGACATTGGAATGATATGTACAATAAGATTGGCTGTAACCCCAGGAATACCAAATGGACAAGTTCAGTGGCGGTTAACTTATATTTCAATAATAAAAAACTATACAATTAATTAAAAAGAGGTTTATAATGAAAACATTACAAAAAAAACTAACTTATGTATTTTTAATACTTTTTTTTCTAACGAATGTTCAACTTTATTCACAAAGTAAAAAAATGAATGGGAAAATATTTTCACCGGAGGTTGAATCAAGTTTATCTTTCGAACAAATAAAATATTTTAATCAAGCAAAGAGCAAAGAAACCAATAAAAAAGTAAAACTATTTAAACTAATTAAAAGTCAGTCCGAATTAAAAAATGCTTCTTCTATTAGCTTAGATATTTTCGGAAAGGAAATTATTTTCAATATAAAAGAGATAAAAACAAACTGGGATAAAAGTATTTCACTCATTGGATTAACTGACAGATATGAACTTTTCCTAACAGTTGATGGGAATAATATTATGGCAAGTTTATCTATTGATAACAAAACCTATGCAATAGTTCCACTCGGGGATAAGATGCATTCTTTGATAGAAATTGACCTTTCAAAATATAAACCGGAAGAAGAACCAATAATGATTGACGATTTTGAAGGAGATAAAAATCAACTTCAAAAAAGTCAGCAGATTTCATCAAGCAATAGCGATGTTGATATTCTTGTTGCATATACACCTGCTGCAAGTTCGGCAGTTTCAAACATAAGCACTTTAATCAACAATGCAATCACTCAAATAAATTCTTCATTTACTGAAAGTGGCATTGATGTTACTTATCACTTAATTTACACAACAGAAATAAATATTGTAGAAGGTACAAAAAGTAGTTCAACTATATTAATTGAGTTTAGAAATAACTCAACAATATCATCCCTAAGAGATCAATACGAAGCAGATTTATGTTTTTTAATAACAAATTCTGATAATGTTTCAGGAATAGGTTATGCCCCTTCAGATCCGGGACCTTTTTATAGTAGCTATGGTTTTGCAATTGGGAATTATAATTATGTAAGAGATTATAAAACATTTTCTCATGAAACAGGTCACAATTTTGGAGCACATCATAATCTTGAAGCTCCCGATATGACTTATCGAGGATATAAACATGGTTATCTTAATGTATCAGCAAATTTCTGTACAATAATGTCTTATCCATCAACAGATTTTTCACAAAGAAAAAATATTTGGTCGGATCCTTATAATACCTATAATGGTTATGCCCGTGGAGTAGTGGATACATCAGAAAATGTTAGATGGTTAAATGAACAACGAGGAGATATTGAAAGCTACAGAACTTTTCAAACCAGCGGTACAATAGCAAGTACTCATCATTGGCGTAGAGATATAACACTCACAGGGAATGTGTATGTCAATTCAACTTTAACTATTGAAAGTGATTGTAATGTCAATCTTAATGGTAATACTATTACAGGTGTAATAGTACTTGAATCCGGAGCGACAGTTAATCCTCACTACTGTATAAAAACAGGAAGTGCGATAAATGGATTTTATCCTTCACTAAATTCAGCATTAGCAAATGTATCAAGCGGACAAACCATTGAGGTTAAAACATCTACTTCTCTTACCAATAATATTTCTGTTCCCTCTGGTGTAACCTTAAAAATTAAATCTGGCACAAATATTACACTTAACGGCTTTACGCTCACTAAAGGTTCAGGCGCAATAGTGGTTGAATCTGGAGTATCAGTTAGTCCTGATGTTAGATTGCAATCTGGCTCAACAGTTAAGGGATTATATCCAACTATCAATTTAGGGATGTCTGCTTGTGGGTCTGGTCAATATGTTCATGCAAGAGGTTCACATACTTTGACAGGTGATTTGACAGTTTCGTCTAATAAGAATCTCAAAATATATTCGGGTGCTAATATTACATTTCCCGATTACAATGAAATGAGAGTTTATGGTACACTTGATGCACAGGGAACTTCAAGTAATAAAATTACATTTACATCGGCAGATGGCACACCGAATAATTATGAAAATGCTTATCTTATTCGTTTTTATAATTCCTCATCTAATACTAGTATTTTAAAAAATTGTATATTAAAAAATGCTCAACGCGGTGTATATTTTGATCATTCAAATGCGAAAATAGAAGATAGTGAAATAAAACGCTGTGGTTATGGTATTTATAATTATTACTCAAATAGCATTTGTCAAGATAATAATATAAATGATGTTACTTATGGGATTTACAATTATCACTCTTCACCGCAAATAGATTATACTGAAATTAGTAACACAAGCTCTATGGGTATATGGTTTGAATCTTATTCTTCACCGTATTATTTGGAACATAATTATTTACACGACGATTTTGTTCTCTTTGGTGTATATGCTAATAATAACTCAAATCCTATCTTTGGAATAGGAAGTTGTGATATTGATATTGGTAGAAATACATTTGATTATGATAATTATGATTTAGCAATAGTTCATGCCGGTTCCAATTGTAATATAATGGCAGAAAACAATTATTGGGGTACTCCAAATCCTAATTCTAGCATGTTTAGTGGCAATGTTGATTGGCAACCTTATCTTACTAGTCAACCATCTTTTAATATTCAAGGTGATTCGCCAGAAGTAAGTGCATTTGATATTGCGTTTTCAAAAAATTCTGTTGAAGTTGATAGAATTGTGACGGATGTTTTGTCTTTATATGATCAAGATTGGAATTTGAAAAAGAAAACCCGATTTATTCAAATAATGATCCATAATGGTCAAGCTAATAATGTTCATAAATTATGTAAAGATATAATTAATGATTACCCGGATTCTTCTGGGGCATTTTTTGCACTTGATCTTTTATATCAAGCAAGTCGTGTAAAAAATATGGAAAGTGGAAAGGATATTGAAGCTTTTAAGAACTATTTAGTAGATTTATCTCAAAATAATGATATAAAAGAAATATATGGTTCTGCAGAATTGCTTCTTGCGAGTTTTGAAAGAGAAAAAGGTATTACTATAATTGATAATGTATTTAAAAAATACCGTAATACTTTTATAGCAGAAACAGCCCTATTTCAAAAATTTATGCATTATTATAATGAAAACGGAGATGATGAAATTAGTAGAAATGTATTATCCGAACTTGAAAACTATTTTCCAAATTCTGAATACACTCTTCAAGCATATCATATTTTAGGCGAAAGAACTAATGAAGTATTTCAATATAATATTGCTACAAATAAAAATAATGGCACTGAAAAAGAAAAGAAAAAAGAAGATTTGAAAATACTTCCAAAAAAATATAAATTGGATAGTGCATTTCCTAATCCTTTTAATCCATCTACAATGTTAAAATATGAACTTCCATTTGCATCACAAATTAGTATTTCTATCTATAATATAATGGGGAAAAATGTTAAAAATATTGAGTTTTCAAATCAATCTGCTGGCAATCATCAAATGATTTGGGATGGTACAAATGATAATTCTGTTAGAGTTCCAAGTGGTGTCTATATTATAAAATTCAAAGCAATATCAAATGATGACGATAATAATGATATTTTTATGAAGACAATGAAAATGACTATTCTAAAGTAATTAACAGTAATATTTTGAATTTCATAACAATAAATAGCAGGAGTATATTTTTTATTTCTGCTATTTTGTTTATATTTCCATTGTTTGTTTTTTCGGAGGATTCTGATTCTTCTTTTGCTATTATTGAAGCAAATAGTAATTATTTTAATGAAACAGCTATAGTTTTTGATATTAATTCGGTATTTTTGAAATCAATAGTTTATGTTGAGCGAACTTTAAATTATGATTGGAGTGATAAGATATTTGATGTGTTTTTTGCTCAATCTGGTAGAAATAGTTCGATTGGATTTTGTCAAGTAAAACTAAAAACAGCTTATTGGATAGAGAAACAGTTAAATGACAGTACAAGCAGTTTTTATCCAGGAAAAA
>JAOZRH010000116.1 GCA_029931905.1 Fidelibacterota bacterium | reverse complement strand
TAGTTTCGGAGTAATTTGAATACCCCATAAATCATCAAAAATATTACCTTTATATGGGTAGAAATTTTCAGCTTTAATTTCATCATCTTTTTTAATTACCCATATATTATTATCTCCACAACTTCCTTGTTGATGATAACATTTCTCCATACTATAAACATCATATTCAACTTGATTAATAACTAAATCCCAATTATATAGATATAATTGTTCTTTGAATATTTTATCAGTTAACTTAGTTGGTTTTATAAAATATTCAATAATCATTTTATAAAGTCCTTAAAAAAATTTGGAATAAGATCTGTAAATTTATGTTTTAATACTTCATTAAATTTATAAATAAAAAGATGTGTAACAAGACCATTCTTAATTATTGGAAAACTCATTTTATGAAGTATAAACTTATCATTTAAATATCTATCAGTTGTAAGTGTATTAAATTTTCGATTTACAAAATTATTTATTACAAATATTATTTTTTGATCATGTATTTTACTTTCTTCAAGTGATTTTAAATACCATTCTGTTAAATATTTTGTAGACCATGGACTCGGTGAAGCAATTTTTGTATAACCATATTTTGTTTCAATTTGGAATGGAAATTTACCATTCCATTCAGTTGGTAATTGATTTGCTGGACATATATCACCCGTATAATTCATTTTACTTGTACCGCTATCGGGATGACGACGAAGAAGATTTTTATCATTAAATAACCATATACTTAAATCTTTAGCAATTTCACGTTCAAATTTATTACCTCGTTCTTTATTATTATTTGTTTTTTTCTTTCTTGCCATTATTAAAATATTATCTCCACATTAATTATTATTTATAATTTTTCATATCTTTTCTTTAATCATCTTTAAAATTCCTGATACTCTATGCTAGGTAGTTAACTTAACTGTCTTTGATATTTTTAGCTAATTCTTTATAATTAATTAAATTATAAAATAATTATCAAAAGTAATAAAACTAATAATAAGTGTAACAATAATAATTAAGTTTTCTAATAATTTTCAAAATAATTTAAACATTTAATTTTTCACTTTTATAAATGGTAAAACAAGTAAACCAGATAAATATTTAATTAATGCTTGTCCCCAAATAGCTGGCCAATACCATCCAAATGCTATTGTTACAAAAATCATTGAATCTAATGGACATGAAAATAAATTCGATATATAAATTCTTTTCTTTAAATTAAATTTTAAAAATTTAAAACATGCCCAATCAACTGTTTCACTAACAATAAAAGCTGTAACAGATGCTATTGCTATTTGTTGATTTAAAAAAAATGTTATAATTGTAGCTGCTATCATCCATATCCAACAAGCCCAATCTCCCCATTTTCGTTGAACAAAATCACGAAAAGAAAATGTTAGACCAACAAAAATAACTCCTGCTGGAAATGTTAGACCTGCAAATTTAACAATTCCAAAAGCAATAACAAAATAATTTGCTAAGAGAATTGAAGAAAGATATAGTATTGGCCAAAAAAACTTATTATTGATTAAACTAGACATTATGCCTCCTATTATATTATATTTTTGCGCTTTGTGATTCTTCCATTATTATTTTTTCTAATGGATTCATTTCAGCATCTTCATTACGAATTAAACCATTTTCAACAGCTTTATTTATATTTTCAAATGCTAATGCATTTAACCAACTTCCACTTTCAAAAGGTAATCTTTTTTGACCAATAATAGATGGATTTTTATAATTGCTTAATCGACATGGAACTGTCAAATCATCACTATTACGAAACATATTACTTACAATTAATTCTAAATGAATTAAATCAATACTAGGTAATTCATCTCTCATTAAATCAATTAATACTTCTGGATTTTTTATAAACTTCAATTGTCCTTCAAATAATCGTTCTACAATAGCTGGATCTTGATCTTTAACATATTCTTTTTTCTCAATAATTGTTTCACCATTACTATAATTCAATGTTATTATTTTACCTTGAATATTTATTTCTTTTGGTTTAATTAAATTTATTTTGAAATTAAATGGTAAAGTAACTGTCATAAGATTTTTACCTTTACCAAAATTAATATCAATTAATCCTGGTAATATATATTTATCATTGAGATTCATTATTGTTGTATCATTGTATTCTTTTTTATCAATAACTATTTGACAATCTTCTTTTGCAATTATTTTATTTTTTTGAATATTTAAAAGAATATTTAAATCTTTATAATTTATTTTTGATTCTTTTATTGTTTTAATAAAATCAACCATAATAATATTAACTTGAGATGTTGAATGTCTTAACTTCATACAAGCATTAACAACAACTGTATTAATTGCTCCACCTGCAATTATACCAATATTATCACTATTAAGTTTATCAGCTAATTTACCATAACAAATTTTACATATTCCATCTTTTGATTTACAATATAATGGACTACGTAATTTAATTGTTTTATTAATTATTTGATCAATAGTTTTTATCTCAACAATATCTTTACCATCTAAAAAATATCGTCCAATTAATAATTTAGCATTTTCTTTATTTACTTTTAATTCATAATATTTTTTAGATTTACAATCATTTTTAATTAACTTAATATTTGCTGATGCTGTTATAATTTTTCGAGCTAAGTATCCAGGTTTTTGAACAGCAGTTGATTTAAAATAAAATCCTCGTCGAGCTTCCGCCGCAGCATTATAATATTCATGTCCACTATAACCTTCTGATGAACCATAATTAACTGGACCGGAAATATTACCTTCCATATCTGTCATATAACCTTTTGCAATCATAACAGTTTTCCAATCAGTTAATGCACTTCCTTTTATCCCACTATTTAAAATATTATCTAATGTATAACCTTGAGTTTTAATATAATCAGTAAACTCATCTGCTACTTTCTGAACGGCAACTTGATATTCTTGAAATGTAATATCTTTTTTAAGATTTTTTAATTTCTCTTTTTTTTCTTCTAATTCTTTAGGAATAATAAATGAATCTATACTAAATGTACTTGGTGAAATTGTTGCTAATTTAAATGCTTCTTGTTGAAGTTTTGTAATTATTTTAGTTGATCGTTCTGTATCATATTTTTTAAATATTTCATTAATTAAATCATCTAATTTTTTTTTATTGACAATTTCATTAACCAATGGATAATCATCTGGTAATAATGTATTTAACCAAACTCGTCCAAGTGACATTTGTTTCGCTTTATTATTTGTTTTAAATTTATGTGTATATGAAATTTTTTTAGTTAATTCTTGACCATTTTTTAAACGTTTGTAAATATCTTCAACTTCAATCATTTTAGCTCCTTAAGAAACTATGTGAATATTTTTTTTGTCGTTGTTTAATTTGAAAATAAAGTATTGCAGCCTGTTCTAAATCAACTGCATAATTTTGTAAATTTTGTTTTAAAATTTGATATTGTCTATTACTTAATAATTGATCTGCATATAATCTTATCATTTCAATGTATAGTGAATTACAAACATCGATAATATTTGTTATATTTTCACATTTATCATATTTAATTATATAATTTTTTTTTAATTCTACTAAATCTATATCATATAAATTATCAGGTATAACTATATCTAACCACATATATTACCTCCTATTAATTGAATACGAAAATTATTTGCTAATTTTTTTAAATGTTTTAAACTTTTATTATTAAATAATATTTTATCGTACTCATATTTATCTACATTTCTATCAGATGAATTTGAATATAATATAAATTCAGGACGTTTAATTAATAATGTAATACATTTATTTTTAAAATATTTTTTAAATTTTTTTATTTCCTCTGGTTCACGACAATGAATGAAGATAAATGTTTGCTTACTATTAATTTTTGAATCACAAAAATTAATAATGTCATCAAATATATAACTATTAAAATTTATCCAAAGAGATTTTAAATCTGATAAAAATTTACGTGATGTTTCATCTTTCTCACCATTCCAACCCATTAATTTAGCTATTTTTTTAACTTTATCAATAGTTGATATATTATATACAATTATTTTTTTATGTTTAAAAAATTCAATAAATTGATCTTTTCCACAGCCTCCAGAACCATTTATAATGATAATTTTACTCATTGAAACTCCTAAAAATAATATTGTAACGGCAAAATCATTTTTGAATCTTGCCGTTACAATATATAATATTACTTAACCACACGCACCACTATTAAAATTACAATTATTACAAAAACTACAACTACCTAATGTTCGCATTAATGAGCCACAGTTTGGACATGGATCTGCAGTTAAACTTACATGTTTATATTCTGTAGTTGGTTGTATATTTTCTTCAACGTCATCTGTTGCTTGAATTAAACCAATTTCAATCTGTTCTTTTTTTGATAAAAATTTTAAACCTAAATATCTATAAATATAATCAACTAATGAACTAGTTGTACGTATTTGTGGATTTTTAGTAAATCCTTTTGGTTCAAATTTTTGATGCATTAATTTACTAACAATATCTTTTAATGGTACATGATACTGAAGTGCCATACTTGTTAAAGTAGCTAATGAATCCATTAAACCACTTAATGTACTACCTTGTCTTGATATATTAATGAATAATTCACCCAAACCTCCATCATCATATAATCCACTTGTAATGTATCCTTTGGTTGAATTGTTTATTGAAAATTTATGTATTTTTGCTTCACGATCAACTGGCATCTTTTTACGATTTTCATAAGTAATTATAGGTTCAGTAATATTTTTTGTTTTTTTCTTTTTAGAACTTAATGGTTGAAAATTTTTACTACCATCACGATATATAGCAATACCTTTTAATCCCATTTTCCATGAATTCATGTATAAATTAAATATATCTTGAACTGTTGCATCGTTCTCCAGGTTGATTGTGTTGTGATTAAATATACCATTTGCAATGAATGTGTTATTCTCTGGTACATAAAAATCATATACTTTATTTTTACTTTTTGTAATTTCTTTTACTTTTATAAAGTGTAGATTCTCTTCAAATATTGGTTTTAAAAATTTAGGTTTAAATTCGTCATATACTTTTTGAGCCATTTGACGTGTTAAATTTTTAGGATTATCATTAAAAATAGTTCTAAATCTAGAATCATATCTTTTATTTGCACTTTTAATTAATTGTTTAGTACGATTTAATCCAAATGGAATAATACTCCATGGATTATTTGATGTTAGATTTTTTGATTCTTCAATAACTTCTTCGATGGCTTTTTGTTTTCTATCTTCAATAGTAAAAATATTATTAAACTTATCTAATTGATCTTTTCCTATATACAAATCATAATAATTAGTTTGGTATTCTTTATTGTATTTTGCTGAAATGTTACAAATAAAACCAAAATTATTTAAAATAATTTGAAGTTTATTAATAATTTTTTGTGTTTTAAGACAAATAGCTACTCGTTTTGATTTTTTAGCGATATATCCATCTAACCATAAACCATTTATGAAATTAATTATTATTTCTTTATTAGATTCTAAAATACATCTTGGAATATCTTTATCTCCAGATAAACCAGTAAAGTTTAAGTATTCAAAAAATTCAACAAAAGTTTTTGATGAAAACGTAATTTTTTTAACATCATTCCGTTTATCTGATGATATTTTTCCTTCAAAATCAAAAATATTTTGAACTATATCTTTACATCTATTTAGAATATTAATATCATTATTTGTAATTGTAACAGTCCAATTTGATCGTGTTGTATTTCCATCTGCAGTGTATGCACCAAAAAACCAAGCAAGATCATTTGTCATTACATGTGGTATATTAATAAATTTTTGACCACTATATTGACTTGTTTGTTTAAAATCAATCTTAAATGGATTAGATGACCATACATTTTTTCCTAATGGAACAACAATATAATCATCAGTTTGTAGATTATCTAATCTAATCCAATCAATTTTATTACTTTTAACACCTATTATTTTATGATTCGGGGTTCCTTCTATTATTCTTTCATCTAAGCATTTTACTTTGATTGTGTCTTTAATTCCTCCAAAATAAAATGATGATGTTTTTTGGTTATCTGTTAAAGATGCAACTTCAATTTCACAATCTGAAAATGAATCTTCTTGTTCACCATTATAAAATTGATTGATTTGTTTAAATCCATCTGTTGTTGTAATTAAAGAATCACCAACGATACATTTCGATATTGCTCCATTCAGGAAAGGTTGTACTGCAGCCATCATTTTAACATGACCCATATAATTAATTATACCTTTACCAGAAGATATTGAAGTATCAAATATTTCTTTTTCCTCGTCAGAAAGTACTTCAACATTATCAACATGACCATCTAATTTAATTTGTTCAATAGCATCATTAA
>JAOZRH010000115.1 GCA_029931905.1 Fidelibacterota bacterium | reverse complement strand
TTCGTGTCTTTCGTGGCAAAATATTTAATTTTACTTCACCAAATATTCGTTTTCATCGCCGTTAAATGTAGGATTTTGTTCTCGTGAATGCAATCGTCTTGACATATATGTAACTTTTTCATCTAAATATTTTTTCATCTCTGAATTTGTAACATCAATCCCTTTCTCTTGAATACCTTTCAAAAAATAATATGTAAACAAACTATGTTCTTTTTGTGGATACCAAGTCGATAATTGATCTCCTTTCGCTGATGAATAAATTGTTGTATTTGTTTTTGCCATAACAGGATTATCAACTTTTATGAATATTGGCGAAACATTTTTTAAAGTATTTTCGCCACTAAAACAAGCATCTACAATTACTGTCAATTTTTTATATTTTATTTTACTCAAATTCTCATATAATAAATCTATTGGATAACCATTTAATGCAACTGTCGCAGGATTACAATCAACAGGAACGAAATAACCCTTTCTAGAATTTACATCTGGTGCACCGTGACCAGAATAATATATAAAAACATCGCTTTTGTTTTCTTTTACATAGTCATCAAGTCGTCCTTTATGATTACCTTTTATTCCAAAAACCGATTCAAATTCACCTTTTGAAGCATTTTCAAGCCAAATAATATTTTTTTCATCATAACCAAAACTTTCCATTAAATATTTTTTCATCAGACGAACATCTTTTATTGCATATTTTACATTATTCAAATATTTATAGTCTTTATTACCAATAATTACAGCAACGGCATCGTTATTTTTTGTAAAATTTTGAGGAATATTTTTGTATAAATTATATTTGTCCTCTTGTTCTTCATCATTTTCTGACTTGACTTTAGAAAATTGTTGTTCAACTTCTACATTTTCAAAACTATAATTATACGGTTTAAATTCAAAATTCATATCAGATTCTATATTATAATCTTCTTTTACATTGGTGTCATAAACAAAACCTTTAACATCTATGGGATTAAAAACTTCTATTGAAGACAATGTCAAATTGTCGTTTTTATTTACAACTTGTGGATTTTTTAATCTTAATGAATCCTGATATCTTTTAAAACTTGCCGCATAATCTATCGGAATATTTATTACCACCTCTCCAATTGTAGAAATATCTAATTTGAATGTTTCTCTATCAGCATCATAATCTCCTAATATTGTGATATCACCTTCCATAATTGGAGCGACATATTCTGCTTTTTGTTTATCCCAATATTTTTTTGCACTTTTTTCATATTGTTCTTTGGCTTCATTAAAGAATTCTTCAGCCTTTCCATCTCTATTACTCATTCTCACCTTATATTCAAATGTCTTCTCAAATTCCCCTTTTTTCTGCCATTCATTAATATGCTCTTCTACATATTTCTTAATAAAAACATCCTGTTTAATTATACCAAATTGATAAATTTTCACTGTACCATCGGCACCACTTGTAGCAAAATATTTACCATCAGAACAAAATGCAATTGATGTAAAGATGTAATTGAATTCTTCACTAATTTCTTTAAATATTTGCCAATCATTTGTTTGATATAATATTACAGTATTTCCATTATTAGCACTGGCAAGATATTTATTATCGTTACTAAATGTAACAGATTTCACTGCATATTCATGATCTTTTAAAGTTTCTAATAATTCCCAATTTGATGTGGAATATATTTTTATATTTTTGTCAGAACTACCGCTGGCAAGATATTTTCCATCAGCACTAAAAGAGACAGACAATACATAGCTTGAATAATCCGATAATGAATTCATTAATGCCCAATTATCCGTATTGTATATTTTTACAGTATTATCAAAACTTGCAGATGCAAAAAATCGACCATCATAACTAAACGAAACGGAATATACCAAATTGGAATGTTCTCTTAATGTCTTTATTAATTCAAAATTATCTGTATCATAAATTTTAACGGTATTATCAAAACTTGCGGAAGCAAAATATTTTCCATTTGGACTAAACAAAACAGATGTAATTGTATATTCATGATCACTTAATGTTTTAATTACTTGCCAATTATTTGTATCATAGATTTTCACTTCGTTGCCACTATTGCCAACGGCAAGATATTTGTCATCAATACTAAAGGAGACGGATTTAACTACATACCCACTATCAGTTAATGTTTTTATTAATTCCCAATTATTTACAGAATATATTTTTATTGTTTTATCAGAACTACTCGAAACGAAATATTTTCCATCATTACTAAACGAAACAGAATACATATGGTTTGAATTATTGTCTATTGTTTTTATTAATTCAAAATTATTATTCCCAAATATCTTGCTTTGATTTTCTTCCTCTTGTTCAATTTCAAAAAGATCATTAAATTCGGATAAAAAACTAGATGTTGCCATTAAATTATTAAAAATAATCAAACTTGAGAATATTAGTACAATTACTATAAATATTTTTCTCATGACTTTCTCTCTTACTTTAACTTTTTTGAATCATATTTTATCATAAAATTCTTTTAATTTGTGTCAATGTATATATTTTTATCTAATTTTACAAATACTTTATTACAAATTTGAGCAAAGTCACATTATTGTATATTTTAAATATCTATTCCAGCAAACAAATTAGCAAAAAACCCAACAAATGGCCAAATTATTGATCCAATTATTGAAGTTCCTGTAATTCTCCCAAACAAAATAACTCCAAGTAAAATAAACATTCCATATCGTTCTAAATTATAAATAATATAATCGTATTTTTGTGATAATAATCCAGCTAATACCCTGCTTCCATCTAATGGTGGAATTGGTAATAAATTGAAAAATGCAAGTGCAAGATTTATGGTTAAACTATAGTATAACATTAATTTTAGAAAATTAACTGTAAAAATATTTGACATTTCCAATCCAACAATCCTAATTATCAAACCAGTCAATAATGCTAAAATCATATTTGAAGCTGGACCAGCTAATGCAACCCACAACATATCTTTTTTAGGATTTTTAAAGTAGGCGGGATTTACTGGCACAGGTTTTGCCCAACCAAAATGTACTATTAATAACATAAGTGTTCCAATCGGATCAAGATGGACAAGTGGATTTAATGTTAATCTTCCAGCATTTTTGGCTGTTGGATCTCCAAAATAAAGTGCTATTAATCCGTGACTTAATTCGTGAATTGTAAGTGCAAACAGGATTGGAATTGCTAATGCTAATATATTTGTTACTTGATTCATTTTTCCTCTCTTTCTCTTGGGTGAAATGTTTTGTGAATTTCTTTTAAAAAATCTCTATCTAAATGTGTATAAATTTGTGTAGTGGAAATGTCAGAATGTCCTAACATTTCTTGAACTGCTCGCAGATCAGCACCTCCCTCTAAAAGATGTGTTGCAAAAGAATGGCGAAAAGTATGTGGACTAACATTTTTATATATTCCTGCTGATTGTACATGTTTTTGAATTATTTTCCAAACGCCCATTCTTGAAAGTGTACCACCTCGAATATTTAAAAAAACAAAATCCTCCGCTTTCTCAATATTTTTTTCCTGTAACTCGGGACGACTAATTTTGATATATTTTTCCAGCCACTCTTTGGCTTCATTTCCGAATGGAATAATTCTTTCTTTATTGCCCTTACCAAAAATTCTAACAATACCTTCATCAAAAAAAATGGAAAATATTTTTAATCTTAATAATTCGGATATTCGTAATCCACAGGCATAAAGTAGTTCAAACATCGCCCTGTCTCGTATTCCAAGTGTTTTTGATGTATCGATAATAAATAATATTTTTTCAACCTCGGCAATTGTTAATATTTTTGGCAATCTTTTTGGAATTTTTGGTGAAACAATGTTTTCAGTAATATCCTTATTTACATATCCTTCGTTCATCATAAATTCGTGTAACATTCTTATAGAAGAAAAGTTCCTAGAAATACTTGATGCCATTAATGGAATTTCATTTAAAATTGAAATATAATCATAAAGATGTGAAATTTGAATATTCTCAGGTTTCGTAATTTGATGTTCTTTTAAAAACACTAAATATCTCTCAAGATCTATAGTGTACGATTCAATCGTGTTTTTGGCTAAATTTCTTTCCACCCGCAAATGATTAATAAAATCTTTTAAAATATAGTTCATTGTATCTTTCTGTATGAATAATATTTATTTTGAAAATAATCTTTGTTCAACAATATCACAAATAATATGACCAATTGTAATATGTGATTCTTGAATATATTGTACATTATCAGAAGGAACAATTATTGAAATATCTGCTTTATTTTTTAATTCGCCACCGTCTTTTCCCAAAAATGTAATCGTTTTAATATGTTTTTCATTTGCAACATTTACTGCATTAATAATATTTTTTGAATTTCCACTTGTCGAAATACCAATTAATATATCTTCAGATTTTCCTAATGCCTCAATCTGGCGACTAAAAATTGAATCAAAACCAACATCGTTTGACCAAGCTGTTAAGAACGAAGTGTCTGTATTTAAAGCGATTGATGCAATTGGATTTCTTATTAAATTTAATTTTGCAATCAACTCTGTAGAAATATGTTGAGCATCAGAAGCCGACCCACCATTTCCACACCACATTATTTTTCCACCACGATTTACAGCATCACAAATTAATTCTGATGCTTCAGCTATTTTATCGATCAGTATAGAATTATTGATGATTTTATTTTTTACTTCTACGCTTTCTAATAAATGTTTTTTAATAATTTTTCTTTCTTTAATCATTTTATTTCTTTTTATTTATTTGTGAATTGCCTTGGCAAATTTTGCCATTAGATGTGAATTGCCTTCTTTTTCTAAAATATTTCCGGTAACAACAAAATCCGCTCCCGCATCAACTTTTTGTTTTGCCACTTCTGGTTCGGTAATTCCTCCACCAACTATAATTGGAATATTTACATGTTTTTTTATTTTTGAAATCATTTCATTTGGGACTGGATTATCTGCTCCACTTCCAGCTTCTAAATATATCATTTTAAACCCAAGCATTTCAGCAGTGATAGCGTGTGCTACTGCAATATCTGGTTTATTAGATGGAATCGGCTTTGAATTACTCATAAATTCAGCAGTTGTAACCTTGCCAGATTCAATTAACATATATGCCGTTGAAATCGTTTCCATATTCATTGCTTTCAAAATTGGCGCACTCACAACTTGAGTCCCAATTAACATTTCAGGATTTCTGCTACTAATTAATGACAAAAACAGTACCGCGTCAAAATGTTTATTTATTTGAGTGGTGCTTCCTGGAAATAAAATCGTTGGAACTGATGAATACTTTTTAACTAATTTTATTTTTTCATTATATTCGCCAGACATAATTAAGCTTCCACCAATTAAAATCGCATCTGCTCCACTATTACATATTTTTTCTACTTTTTTTTCTATCTCATTTGTTAAAAAAGAATCTGGATCAATTAACACAAAATATCCCGCTTTATTCTCTTCTCGTATCTTTAATAGCTTTTCATATATTTTCATAAAATAATTCTCGCCTTTTAATTACTGTAATATTACTAAATTTATTTGACATAATTTATTAAAAAATCATCATTTTAAAATATTTTTATATAGCCAACCATGGAATCGCCCAATTATTTTCTGATATCCTATAATATTCTTTCCCAGCATAAAAAACAATTCCATAATTACATTTTTCAGGATATGTTTCCATAAATGATTTTATAGCCCTTGTATCGTGTAATGACAAAATCGTTTTACAAATAATATTAATTGGAAACAGTTTATTATCAATATCTAAAACAACGTCTACTATAGCTCCGCCATTTGTCCGCCAATGATATATCGTAGGATAATAATTTGTTCGAGACAATTGTTTCATTATTAAATTTACGGCAAAAGTCTTAAAAACAGCTTCAAAATTAGGTGATGATGCAAGTGCTTTTGGCGAAGAAATACTTTGTAAATAACAGACAAATCCCGTATCTGTAAAATATCCAGTCTTCTGTTTACTTACTCTTTTTGTTGTATCGCCAATATATGCTGGTAATTCAATCCATTGATAACTATAATTCAATATATCCAGCCATCGCCTCGCAGTGTCTGGTGTTATGCCGATTATTCTGCCTATTAACGATGAATTTATTTCTTGAGAAGTCATACCCGCCACAACTCTTATAAACAATCCATAATCTCGAAATTCTTTTATATTTGCTATTGTTCGAATATCTCTACCCACATAAGTTTGAACATATGAATTATAATATGAATGAACTATCGAATCAGGTTTATCAAGTAATCCGGGCATTGTACCGTGCCATAAGAATTCTGCGAGACTTTTATCATAAAATGATATCGTAGGATTTTTACCATCAAATATTTTGGGATCATCTAAAAAACTTTTTAACC
>JAOZRH010000017.1 GCA_029931905.1 Fidelibacterota bacterium | reverse complement strand
AATAACACTACGTGTTATATATTATATATTACTTTTGAACAATTAATTTCAAAAGATGATATATCTTTATGTATATTTTAAAAAAAAAGGCATCACAATGGAAATTATACATGATAAATTTGACTGTTACTTCGGAGTAAGACCAACATCGAACGTATTACACTTAGGGCATTCAATGACTCTATTCAACATGTTTCGTACAATTTTGTCTAACTTTGACAAGGTTAATACCATTTATTTTTTGATGGCAGAGATTCATGCTGAGATATCAATACTCGATGTAAATACAATTAGGACAAATACAATTACACTGAAAGGTCAGATTTTAACATTATTTCTTGCATATTTAAAAATTAATGATGTTAATCGTAATGATATCAACTACTTATTTCGTAAAGTTAAATTTATAATGCAATTTGATCACGCAGACTATCACATTGGACTAACATACAAATATTTGCCATTAATGAAATTGAGTACGTTATTAAAAAATCCAATATTTAAAGGGGGTTCCAATACATCAACTGCATTTTTATTATATCCAATATTACAGGCATTTGATGTATTTTTATATACTAAGCCCAATATTCCAATGATTGTATTTGTCGGAAATGATCAACATGCAAATATAAATATTTTACGGGATATAGCAAAGAAACTTAAATTTAAAGATTCAAATATTTTAGTACAATCTCACTTATATAAACATATTTTGACAGATAATAGATCTACAATTAAGATGTCGAAATCATTAAATAATTTTGTTAAATTTAATGACATTGTAGGTATTAAAAAATACATTAATGGGTATATAACATATTCACGCACATCTGCTACTGCACAAGGGGTTCACAATGAATGCCCATTTTATTTAAAATTTGGAATGGAGATAGAAAGATTATTTCCAAATGTATTGACAATGTTTGATCAATGTGATACAGGTTGTATAACCTGTGGTAATTGTAAAAATGCAATTAGTGATATATTTGTACAGATTTGTAAAATGTGTACAGTACCAGTTGATTATTATGATATTATAGTAGATTTTGACTGGAGATTATATCAAATTCAAAGTTATGATATAATTAAAGAATATAAGAGAATTTTAGAGTCAATAAATAATATTAGGAGCAATAAATGAGAATTGTGGAATTTAAAAAATCATTGATAATGTCAATTGATCAAACTAAAACCAAAATTAAAATTAAACCCAAATCAATGTATTTATTTTCTGATGTTATTTAGATAGCTTTTAAAAAAAGATTAATGGAAATAATTTCTACAAATACATCAGTTCAGAGTAATGCATATAAAGAATCAATGATGTCAAAAGTTATTAAATCGGATGACAATATTGATGAAACTTTAAAACGATTTAATGTCACTGATCCAATTAACACAATGACAAGTCCAATCATCCTTCGTACTGGTGGTATTGGTGATTTAATTGCATTATCAAGTATTGCATATTACATCCCAAATATGTTGAATATTAAATCTAAAAATATGAAGTTTGTATCACAGGAAAAATATAGATCAATTTTTAAATGGTTTAAGGAACCAATCAATTTCATTTCTTATTTTGCACCAGTTTCAAATTGGACTAATTCGATTATGGCAAAGAAAAAAACATATGAGAATAACCGCACAATATTTTATGAAGGTGTTATTGAAAATAGTAAAAAAAATTGGTTTAATCTTCAATATGAACAAATTGGTGCCAAGTTAGATCCTGATTTTGGTAGACCAATGTTAAAGACAAAGCGTATTAATAAAGCACCATCCAATATTGATACACATATTAAATCGATTTTAGTTAATCCAAGGTCAACTGCAATAATTAGATCTATGCGGTATGAAGATATATATCATGCAATTGTAAAAATAATTGGTGATGCTAATGTTAATATTTATGTACATGCAAGAAATCTTGTGGAGGTAGATAAAAAGTTTATCATTGCTCATAAAGAAAAAGATCCACGAATTAAAATCATTCATGCTAATTCATTGGATCAATTTTTCTTAGATGTATTTGATGTAGATCTTACTATTTCTGTTGACACTGCTATGTTGCACTTTAGAGAAGGCGTAGAACGACCTGCAATTGGAATATATGGTCCGTTCCCATTTGAATGTAGAACACAGTATTATAAATATACACACACATTTAATTTATTTTCAACATGTGATAAGATGCCATGCTTTATTCATGTTAAGAAATTAGATGAAATATGTGATAAACAAAAGCAGTTGATTGATAGTGGTAGATTTGATAAAGAATATTTCTGGACTGCCCCATGTTGTTGTCAGGTATATAATAATACCATTGATGAACAGCTATATAATAACATGAATGATTATATATTAAATTCTCTTAAATTAAATTAATCTAAATTTTTTACTTGACAATCAGATAATATTAGTGTAGTATCTCTCATATTGTTGAAAAAACTTAAATGGGAGGTACACATTAATGCTATTACAAAAAGATAAATATTTAGTTGAAAAATCTAATAATAGTGGCGAAACAGTTGATTTTGGAATTAAAAATCCTGCTATAATTTTCGATATCCTATGTAACAAACTCTATGAAAATCCATTAAAAATATTGGTTCAGGAATATATGTGTAATGCACGTGACTCCCATAGAGAAGTTGGTAGTGATAAACCAATTACTGTTATATTACCTACAAACCTTGATCCCACATTAAAGATAATAGATGTGGGTGTTGGCATTTCACCTGATAGAATGAATAATGTATTTGTTTATTTGGGTGAAAGTACTAAGAATGGTTCCAATAAACAAACTGGTGGATTCGGTGTTGGTGCAAAGGTTGGTTGGGCATATACTGATTCATTCACAATTAAAACCATTTATGATAATGTACAATATACTTACCTTGCATATAAAGGGAATAAGGGTGTTGGACAACTCGATCTTTTATTCAAAGAAGAGGGTTGTAATCTTCCAAATGGAACAACCATTGAGATCACTATCAATGCCAGCGATTTCTATAAGGTTTATAGATATGTTCATCAAACTTCACATTTCTGGAAGACTCGACCAATCATTAAAAATGCAGAACTGCTTGAAGTTGATTATAATAAAACAATAACTGATCAAACATTTGGTGAGATAACAGTTCTTGATGGAAGTGCAATGGATTATTATGAAAGAAATAATGATTATCTTTCATTGAATCACCGCGTTCATGCTGTAGTTGATGGTATCATATATTTTGATATTGGATCTAAAGTTCCCGGTTTGTTGGATAATTTCAATATTAGTAAAACATCATCTATGTTTATAAAATTTAATGTAGGTGAAATTGATCTTGCTGTTAATCGTGAGAACTTGCAGTATACTAAAAATACGATTAATACTATCCGTAAAAAAATTGACACAGGGTATGCTGCATTGGTAACTGATATTGATGACTTCATTGATAAACAAGAAGACATTGTTGGTATCATAGAAAATCTTTCAGATCTCAATAACTGTTTTCGTTTTATTAAAAAACGCGATTTCGTTTATGATCATATGAAATTTACTATTGAGCGAACTGGATCAACTAATATCAATAAATTACAATTAAAATATGATTTTATGGATGATGCAATTGTTCAATATTATACACTTGATCATAATGGTATGTTGAGATATGAAAAAGATAGCACTAAAACATTTATATTATTATCAAGTGATTCATTTGATAAAGGTAATATTATATTTAATGATAAATACACTAAGACATTTGATCGCCCTAAAGTAAAAGCATTTATGTATGCACAAGGGATTACAAAATTAACTTTTATTCAACCAATAAAACCACGGGAATGGTTTGAAAATGTACATAGTTCATTTTTTACTGCATTTGAAAAATGTATAAAATTGACAGATGCAGCCCCTAAATCTGTTAGAGATAAAATTAATGGAATGATTTGTTACACGTATGATAGTTTATCATATAAAGGGTGTAGGGTCAGTACCCAGTTTGAAAATTTGGGAAATGATTTTACATTTTTATTTATTCCATATGTAGATGCTGATATTATTGAATGTACAAATAAACAAGAACTATTGAATTTGTATAATGCAGTTTATGGTACCAAATATAAACTCATTGTTGTATCAAAAGCAAATGAACGTAAGATTAAAAAGCTTGGTTTGTGGAAACATTATCAAGATTGGTATTCTGATATAGAAGCAAAAGTATTTAATAACGTTCAACAGAAATGGTTTCTTCGGGAACATGCTGCCAAATTAAATCCACGGTCAGCATTTGATCCAGTATTAAAATCAAAAGATATTCTTGATCCAAAAGTTAAACAATATTTTGATACACTTAAGTATGTTAAGCAGCAAAGTCAGAGATATAAAAATTACACCAATAATGTTAATAAATTGAATTTATTTAAAAGTGTTGCAAATATAAGGGGAGAAAATTATCAGGAACACCCCGCATATAATATTATTAGAAAATTGATCCAACGCAAATTAAAGAAACTGACAATATTGAAAAAATATATTATAAACGAATATAGATTAGTTGTATATGGTGTAAATTATAATGTCAGCAATAGTGATGTAGTAGAATTTATGAACTTAAAATTTAATAATAAAAAAGGAGTATTAAAATGAAAACAGTTAATTATCACATTCTAACAGACACAATTGTGATTAACTTTGATGGTAAAGTGGTTCAGGTTAATCGAAATGATGACTTGGGTGCCAAAGTATTGGCAAAAATTAGATCAGGTAATCTTGGTGATATTCCAACAATGATTGATATCGCTGAAAAGTTGAAAAAAATGTCACATGAGTTGTTTGTAGTTGATGATGGTATACTATATTCTTACGGCGAACCTGTCCCTACATATATTTCCAAGAGAGTATTTGAATTCATGGAAGAAGATCTTCCTTTTGAATATCTGATTAATTTTTGGAACAACCTAAAAGACAATCCATCAAACAATTCCAAACAGCAGTTGTTTGAATTCCTTGAAGCAAACCATTTTGCCCTTACATCAGATGGACATTTCATTGCTTATAAGAAGGTCAAATCTAACTTCATGGATGACTATACTGGTAAGATTGACAATTCTGTTGGTAAGATTGTTGAAATGGAACGTAGTGGGGTTGTTGATGACCCAAATCAACCCTGTTCAGCGGGTTTGCATATTGCACCATATAGTTATGCTAAAATCTACAAATGTGGTGGTAAATTGCTCGAACTTAAGGTTAATCCTCGTGATGTTGTTTCGGTCCCTCATAACTATGCTCATCAGAAAGCAAGGGTATGTAAATATCTCGTTATTGGTGTTAGTGATGAAAGTGGTGGTGAAATCAAGGACGTAGTTGTATCTGGTAAGAAATTTGAAGCACCCGTTGATGTTGTTAAACCCGATATCAATGATAGTGTTGGTTTCATTGATCCTGATGCAGAAGCAGCAACTTTATCAAACGAGCAAATAATGGTTACTGAATCAAGTGTTGGTTTCATTGATCCTGATGCAGAAGCTGCTACATTTGAATTGTCTGAGATTAAAGATGAATCTACTTCAATTATTAAAGTTGTTAAACTTGGTAATTTTAAATATCAGATAGTCCCAATGACAATAACTGATTATACGCGGATTACATCAGCACTGAAACCCCGTAAAAAATCCAGATGGGCAAAGGCGTTTGTTAATATATGGAAGAATGATATTGATAAAATTGAAAGATGCTTTAATGATATCATTAATAATTATGAATATGTGATTACATTGAAAAATGGAAGTATATTCTACTCCACCATTAAATAGTTATGAATTAGGGTAGGGTCGAAAGATTCTACCCTTTTTTTATGATATATTATATTTATAAATAAAGGATTATACATTATGGTTAAACGAAAAGTGGCTGTATTTGATTTTGATGATACGATTGTAAGAACCACAGAACATATCTGTACATGTTATAGTGCAGTAACAGGTGATATTATAACCAATAAAGACTTTTTATCTGAGTTTACATGGGATAACATTCCTCGATATAAAAAATTATTCAGAAGTATCATTACTGCAATCCAAGATGATCCAAGTAGATTAAAATTTTTTCCCGGTTTCAGAAATTTCTTTAATAAACTTGGTAAACTTAGAAATTTTGATATTGTTATATTATCAAAGCGCACAGGACTTAAGCAGATTAGAGATTTTATGTTAAATGAGTTTCCTGATGTGACAATTGAATATGCATTTGTTGACGTGGTTGCAGAAAAAGCATTAATGTTGGAACGGTTTCACCAAATGTATGCTAAGATTTATTTCTTTGATGATCGAATTGATGTTATGCAGGATGATACCATAGATTATTGTACTGGAATATATATGCCAGAACGAACATGGAATAAATATCAAATGTCAACAGAAAACCTTCATAAGTTTGTATCATATGATGATTTAATTGGGGTATCTGGACTTATTGATATATTTTAATTTATATTTATTGTATTGTGTTAAAAATATGATATATTGTTTTATATACGGTTTAATGTACATATTTCACATTAATTAAATAAAGAAAAGTGAGACATTCAAATGGAAGTAATACCAATTCAATTTTTTACAGTTAAAGATTTGCGTGATGAAATAGCAGCAAAAGAAGAAAATCGTGAAATGATACCTTTACAGGATTTAAAGTTTGCTAAAGAAGGTGATGCATGTGTTGATATTAGGTGTTGTGAAGATGTAATTATACTGGCAGGACAATCTATTATGATCAAGACAGGGCTATATACAGCCATTCCTGTTGGGTGGGAAATTCAAATCCGCCCAAGATCAGGTATCTCCGCAAAAACTCCACTGATTATGAAAAATACTATTGGAACCATTGATGCTGGTTATCGTGGTGAAATTCGTGTAATCTGGCACAACCTTGGTGATAAAGTAGTAACCTTTGAGTATGGTGACCGCATTGCACAGATGAAAGTGGAACGTGTCGTACCAGTTAAATATATCCCCGTTGACACTTTAGAAGAATTAGAAGCAATTGGTGTCAATCGTGGTGGTGGATTTGGTTCTTCTGGGCTAAATCAACATACAAAATGACATGATATTTATTAATATTAATGAAGATGTATAAAGGTTAATACAATGATTATTGGTCTTGGTGGTAAGATAGGAAGTGGAAAAACCGAAGTTGCCTTATATTTGGCAGAAAAATTTAAATTGCCAAAAATTGCATTTGCAAAAGGACTTAAAGATATTGTTACAGCAATTTCAGGATTAACAGATGAAGATAAACTTAATACTGTCCCATATGATGGAAATATTAATTTTGGAATCATCAATTCTACATTGAAGCAATATGAGTATCCTCAACTTAATCAAAAAGATCTCGATACATTGTCTGCAATTGAGTATCACAATAAAGGTGATGCATATAGACTATTGTTGCAATATGTTGGTACTGAGATTTTTAGAAAACGGAATATAAACCATTGGGTGAATGTGTTAGTTGAAAATGCTTCCAAATTTAAACATGGTTTTATTTGTGATGATGTTCGATTTCCAAATGAACACGCTGCAATAAAAGGAAGATTTAGGGATGATCACAATGTTACAATTAAAGTTGTGAATATGACTAAAGTGTCCACCGATACTCATGCGTCAGAGTTGATGGTGGATCGGATAAAGTTTGACGTAATTTTAAAAAACAATCATGATGGAATAGAAAAACTTCATGAACAAATTGACTCAATATTTTCGAATATTAGAAGTCTAACTTAAAAAGGTGGTGTTTTAATTATGGCTGCAAAAGAAACTGCAAAACAGTTATCAGAATTATGTGGTACATTGATTGGGGAACTTAGTGTATATCAGGAGAAAGGCACTAAAGCTGCTGCGAAAAGAGCAAGAAAAATTACATTGGAATTAGAAAAACTTGGAAAAGTCTTTCGTAAGGAATCAGTAAAAGAGTAATATTAAGTAATACCTGTTTATTTTGTTATAAAGGGGTACCACTATACCGGTACTCCTTTTTTTATTTAAGGTGAATAATATGTCAAATATAGATGATACAATGGGTGATGATGAAGATATAGTTATTGATTTCATTGATAATATTGTTGATAACCCAACAGAAGAAGAAGTTGAAATATTAAAATTAAATATGAAAAAAATAATAGCTAATAAAATAGCCGAACTTAAAAATATGTTAGATAAAAATGAACAAGTTATGAATAATATGGAGAATGATATATGAGAAAACGAATTCAAATTTTAGGAGATTAGATTTCCGATGTGTATATTGATAATAGTGATATTAAACAAAATCAAGAAATCATTTTATCTGATTCAGTTAAGGGTAAATTTAATAATATGACAATTAGAGCCGGGGGGACGGGCTTTGTTGTTGTTAATCTTCTTAAACTAATTGGTACACATGTAAGTATTGAGCAGGAAAGTGAATATGTTGTAAAATATTTACTTCCTGATTTTAATTTTAATACATACAAAGATACAACATGTAGTGCATTTAATTTACATAAATTGTTTGATATGAGTTTGAAATATTTATATAACGAATTTCCACGTGAATATTTTCATATTATTCGGATGCAACCTATTGACTACCTTAATGATGTAATTAAACCAACTGTTAAAATTAGATTTATTTCAAAAGAAAATAAAGAAGTATATTATAGATTTGATAATGATAATGATGTTCAAATGCGGAACATTAATTGTAGTCATCTTTTTGAGAAAACTGTTGAGAATAATTTAGTATTGATTGATTATAATAAGGGATATCTTAATAAATCAACGATAAAATCACTTATGGACTATATGACTACAAATAATATAAGTTTCAAACATATGTTCCTGAATACTAAACCGGATAATATTACCAATTTTAAAGAGATTCTTGGTGTATTTAAGAGACTTGGTACCAAAGTTCATATCCAACTTAACGAATTTGAATATGAGCCAATTAAGGATGTATTAGATGGTGATGATTATTACTGGTCAACTATCATTGTTACCAGAGGAACTAAATCAATTTTACTTAAAGAGTCTGGTAAGGTAGATACTGAGATTGATATTAGTAGTACATTGGTTGATAATGTATATACAACGTCGGGGTGTGGTGACTTAATGTTATCAGGTATAATATATGCTACATTGTATAAAAATGTAGATATTAAATCTGCAATTGAATTTTCAATTAGTAAAATGAAAGAGAGTATAGTAAACCTTAATATAGATTTGTTCACTTAATATTATAAGTGACAATTGTTTATAGTAATGTTATTTATAATAAATAATTCACAATTACATGTTCATCTACAAAAGGGTTGCATGTATAATGGTATGAAATGCTAATAAAAAAAGGGGAAGTCATGCTTCCCCCCATTATTAACCAGTGATATTTAAGGTTGTACCGGACAATGAAATTGCTCTACCAACCACTTTTTTCTAACACCAAGTTCATACATGAGCTTAATATTAGAAAGTGAATTTGCAACAAACTCGATACACGATGTACATTGTTTGTACTTAAGACTAATAATTATCTTATCGGTATAAGTTGTATTAACAAATTCATGTTCAATACAATTGAACGATTATTAAATTAATTACAATGTAGTTGAATATTTTGTAATTATTCGTTTTGTCACACTCTAAGGTGCATTTTTTCCAACCCCAAGTTTATACATGAGCTTAATATTAGAAAGTGAATTTGTAATAAACCCAATACATGATGTACATTGTTTGCACTTAAGACCGTCGGTTGTTATAACTGTATCAAATGAGTGACAATTCGAACAACTAATATCAACATAAGCCGTATTAACAAACTCAAGTTCAATACTATTGAACATAAACTTATAAATTAATCTATCTTTTATGTAACGTGTTACTTTTGCATATGTTTTCTTATTGATAACATTAGGTGTGAATGTCATAAAATCCTTCTCAAGATTCTTCACTATCACTTTTTTTGGTTTGGTTGCTATTAATGTATTAATTGACTCGTTAATAACATGTTCAATGTGATACTAATTAGAATCAATTGGTTTCCTTTGATATTTTAAAACAATTTCATTAAAGTTTGTTATCTATGATAATTGTGTATCATCATATCTTACAGTAATAAAATTATCCTAATTAAGTGACACAAATGCAATTTTTGATAAGTTGTTTGGTGTAGGTTTGGGTTTAACATCAATTGCTTTATGGAATTCTATTCTATTTCCTTTTAATACAACCCTTACGTTGCCTTTTAAGACCATTGTCTTGTCAGTGAGGGGTAATCTAACCTTATGACGTTTAATCAACGTAGGAATTGAAATATAAAGCTTTTCATTATGATATTTATAAGATATTTGTGTGCTTCCATCCAAAATATATGAATGTGTTTTTGAAAATGGTTTTTTGATAGGGAAATCTCTAAATAAACGCTTTAAATATCCATTAAGTTTATTTTTATTAACATGATAATAATCATTTAGTTGAAACTTTTTTCCAGTAAGTAAACAATTTATTAGATTATTTGATTTAACCATGTATAATAAATATGCTTTTTCATCGGATGTTAAGTTAATATTTTGTCTAATTTTAAATTTAATGTTATTCTTTCGGGTTGTCCACAGTCCCTTAAGATCTGACAAAGCTTCTTGTAGTGCACACTTCTAAGCTTTCGATGGCATATATAATAATAACATATATTGTTCAGTACTTAATGATTTAGCTTTAAGTTCAGCAACAATTTGATCTCTGACAGCAAATTTATATGGATTGAATATGATATCCGGTCGATTCTAATACAATGTATAAAATAAATTTTTAGATTTATTATACTTGATTGCATATTGATGTAACAATGATACTTTCTTTGATGTCGCATTAATACAATAATTTTTTATACACTTTTTCATTTAGTAATCTCCACTTAATTAATTAATTCAATTATTTTTAAATAAAAAAAAGGTGTAGTAAAATACCACACCCTTTTTCTATTAAACTAAATTAACTACTATTAAGTTCTAAACTGCAATATGAAAGTTCCTTGTGCATTAGTTTCATTTCCATTTTCAAGCATAATTCCTTTTTCTGGACCAGCACCAATTATTTCTGAAAAAATGTTTGTTGCAGCAGCAGGTGATGTAAGTATCATACTTTCTTTAGCAACATCTTCATCATTTGCAACAAAAGAAATGTCAATTCTTGCAATATAAACATTTATAGTAGAATCTGTGATTACAGTTTCAGATGTTGCTTCAAGGCGTGTATACATTTCATCAACAACCATGTCAATCTTAGAAGGAATAGATTCTGCGATCAACACATCGGATTCATCATAGAAAGAAAACTTAACACCAGTTGTCACAACACCATCTTCGCCATTAACATAACCATTAAGCATTCCATAAAAAGCCAACATATAAAGTTCGTTGTCAATTTTGGCACCTTTTGTTACGTCAAATTCAATATCAAGAGTTTGTGATTCGTCACCAACATTTGGTTGAGTAAATCTCATTGTTGCATATACTTCTAAATTACTAAGTTTCATATTAAATACCTTTGTATTATTGTTAAAAATTATTTTATGTTTCCAATCACTAAATTAATTATAAAATTATGATATAAAATTAATTGTATATAATATTAATTTAAAAAAAAGGTTATAGACAAAATGGGTAAAGAAAAATTAATAACATCACCCTTTGAATCAGAACGTGATGATGAAATTTTAGATGGTGATTTTAATAATCTTACAAAGAGTTATGATCTGTTTACAGGACTACAAGAAGAAGGGAAAAATCTTGATAAATCTGCAAATGAAATGATCAAAGAAGTTGAAACAATTATTGGACAAGAAGAAGAAACAATTAAAAAAAATCTTACCTTTAAACTACTGTTCCAATCTATCAAACAAACCCTCCGAGAATATAAAACTCAGACTGCATTATTTGAGTCATATGTTAAAGCATTTGAAGATGTAACTAATGAAGAAAATATTGTAAAGGTTCTTGATATTTTAAGAGAGATTCTTAAAGAAAGAAAGATGACAATTAATGATGTGATTTCACACCTTGTTAAAATTCAGAAGCTTACAAATGATAGAATTAAAATTGATAAATCTGATACCGATGAAGACGTTGAAGATCTACTTAATCCAGATGAAATTTAATTTATGATATATAGTATAATGTAAGTTTCAAAAATAATAATAATTTTAATTTCGGAGTAATAAATGGTAGCTAAAAAAAAGAAGACTGATGTAGAAATAAATTTGGATGCATTACGAAAAGAATTAAAAGGTGATATCATTGATTTGGATGAAACATTTGAATTCTTTTTAACTGGAAATCCAATGTTGGATGCATTTGTAGGATCTGGTGGATTTCCTAAATATCAGATGGAATATATTTGGGGAACGAATTCAATTGGTAAATCTACTTTAGCAATTCAGATCCTTGCAGCATACCAAGCACAACATGGAGCAAACTGTATTGTAATTTATTTTGATAGAGAAAATTCACTTACAAAACAACGATTGAAAAAGTTGGGAGTTGATGTAAGTAAGGTTATTATTCTTAATCCAGAACACATTGAATATGTAGCAGAAACCATTAATAAAGTTCATTCAACTTATAAAGAAAAAAAGGTTGATATATTTGTAATTTGGGATACCATTGCAATGACCCCTGCCAAAGAAGATACTGAGGGTTATGAGAAGATTGGATCACAGGCAAGAGCACTTTCAACTATGTTTAAAAAGATGTCATTTTATGACCTAAATCTCACTATGTTTGCATTGAATCAACATAGAGAAACCATTGGTGATAAATATGCTCCAAAAGATCCACCGGGTGGAAATGCTACTAAGCATAAAAGCTTCCTTACTATGAATGGTGGATCAAAGAAATCAGATGTATGGCCCGATGGTTATAATGTTGGAAAATGTACCACATTATCAACTGTAAAATCTAAGATTATTTCACCACATAGACGTATGGTATTTGAATATACATTTGTTCATGGATATGATTCAATTTTGACTGCAATTAGATACCTGTGGAAAGAGTTGAAAATTCTTTCAAAAAAATATGGTCGTTGGTATTTTGCAGACAATGATCATGGGTATTTGTTAAAAGATTTATACTTGTTTTTTATGACACAGGAATCAGTTCCAAAATGGAAAGCTGTAATTGAGGGCATTTATGATACCATGTATAATTACGATGATCCCGATTTTGTAAATGAAGCAAAAACAAGAATTTTTAATTACTACTTTCCAAAAGGTAAATTGAAAATTGAAAGAAATACAAGTTGTAATATTGAAGTAGTTAATCCCCATAATGAGAATCCAATTAATGAAGATGATCTTGATCCAGAAGTTGCTGATATGCTCAATGATGTTAATATTGAACAAACAGAATCAGAAGGTAAATAAATATGTCAATTGTTGTAACGAATATAATAGATGATAACATTGATGGTCAGCATAACATCATTATTGAAATTGCAACATTGACACCGATTATATCTGGACTTGATAAAGATTTAATGATCACAGTTGAACATGAGTTAATGGTGATATTCAGTCATGATTATAACATCTTTATTAATGGTAAAACGGCAGATAATGAATTTGTAACAGAATTTATTAATAATATGATTAGTCAAATCTCAAATCTTAGTATTAAGTATAAAATTGGACAGAATTGTAGTACGTCTATTATGTTAGTGCAAAATAATATTATAATTGAAAAAGGCTTGACTAAAGCATTGGTCGATGTTATGTTCTAATTTCTTTAATTTAGTGTGACTTAGTAGATCTTAATTAAACCTTAATGCTTTATTAGTGATATCGGTTAGCTTAGTTGAATGGTCACACTTAATTTTAATTTTAGGAAATAATATATGAAAACCCTTGTTATAAGTGATTGTCATCTTAATGACGATTTTTTAATTTTCCAGAAAATTCTTTTCCCAATACTCCAACAAATTATAGATAAATATAAGATCGACAAGATTATATTCTTGGGTGATATTTTTGATAGTTCATCATTAACAAATACTGTTCTATTTTTATTTAAAAAACTTATTACAATGTTTGTGGATTATGACATTGAAATTGTAGTCGGTAACCATGACTTAATCGATAAGAAAACCAGTGCATTTGATATTCTATTACTTGGTGATAACATCAAAATTGTTAATAGATTAACTTTTCGTGGTCAATACATTTACATTCCATATATTAATAATAAAGAAGATTTTGTTTCTACATTTGCAGAAATAAATGATTATATGAAAAATAGTGAACATGTTGAATTTTTTATATATTCACATAACGATTTTTCAAGTCTGTATAAATTCCGTAATACATTTTTTAATTTAGAAGGTGCATTTGCAAATATAAATAAGCCCCTATACTTTATCAATGGACATAATCATGTTCCATTCTTTAAGGTCAGACATCCATTGTATATAGCCAACCTTGGGTGTGTGATAAATCTAAATTTCAAAGATTCTGGTGAGTTTAATAACTTTTTAATTGTTGATGACGAAGCAGATAATATCAATGACAAACTAAAAATTATCCAGAATGGGTATTCTATTCAGTATTATACATTTAAAATAAAATCTGAACAAGAAATATATGACCGGTTAAATACATTGAATACTGACAATGTGAAATATGTCACATTCAAAGCAATTGCACCAAATATTACCATTGATAATGAATTAAGATTAAAACTTCAAAAGAAATTTAATATCATAAATATTAATATTGTTCAAGAATTATCCATGACTACATTTGATCCTAAAAATATAGATGAGGAAAATCCAAAAGACATATCAGATATTCATTCTATTTTGGATAAATATGGTATTACAATCAGTGAGTTTCTTGAGCATAATAGTATAGAAGCATTTGAAAAGACTGAAATTTTATATACATTATTGGAAATTATGTTTGAAGATGTTGGATTAGAACAGGAGGACCGGGATAAAATTATTAAAACTGTAAATAAACATTACCTGATTTATGACAAAATCTGAATACATTGAAGAATTAAAATTATTATTTAGACAACACATAGGTGAATATGATGTTGATCATGATAACTTAAAGCGGTATCTATATTGCCCACTGGGTTGTCAGGGTTATTCTAAGAATAAAAAGGGACACTTTGAGGTGAACTATGATGTTGGTGTATGCTATTGTTATAGATGTGTTGAAGGTAGTTCTATATATTCTATACTAAAACAGTTTAAAAATAGTGAAAACGGTGGATATATTAATAATCTACTTAGGATTTATTTCACATTTTATGAACATGTTGATCGTAAGAATGATAAAGGGTATCTTCAAAAGTATGCCAGTTATGATTTCACATTACAAAATGCTGTACAGGGTGACACTGATAATTTAAAGTTTACAAATAATCATGTTGCATTTCTAAAATATAGGTTCCCAACGTTAACTGATGGTGAAATTTTAAAAATAGTTAAGGAATTCCATTATATTCCTATTGTAGATGATCACTCATTCCATTATAAAAGTTTCTTTAATAAATTTGTATACATGTATTTATTAGAGAATGGCAATTATATAAAAAGTAAGACATCTAATTCATCTGTATATAATGATAGGAAGGATTATTATTATAATGTGACAAGTTATATGCATGAGAATTTATATTTATCAGAAGGCATTATTGACTTGATGACAATTGCTACACAAGATCCACTCATGAATGCAACAAACTCCAATTTTCTTGCATTTTGTAGTAGAAATTATAAATTTATATATGAATTTTTACTGAATAGTGGAAAATTCTTCTATAATAATATATATCTTATTATAGATAATGATGTTAATCGGGCTACATTTATAAATGGTGTGATTAAAAAATTGGGCAATGGTAAAGGAAATCCAAAATTTAAATTATTTAATAACCTTTATGTTATGGAAGTTCCTAAAACATATTTGGATCTAAATGACCTATATATTACAACACATTCACTTAAAGAAATGGAAATCACTAAAATTATTTAAATTAATTAATTAATAAAAGGTATTTAATATGACAGACTGGAATGATATACAACAGGATGAAGTGATTGTTAGTTGTTCGGCATGTAAACAAATACAGTGTAATCTTGAATGTCCTTGGTTAGATCACTATCGAGCATTACCAAAGGACATTCAAACAAACATTAATGATATAGCTTTTGGTGAAAAAAATGGCAAATCTAATAACAGAAAATAAAAATATAACAAAAGATCCAATGTACAATCCTATATTTTTAAAAGCGGGGTTGGCACATATATATAAAATATTAGATAGGATTACTTGCCAAATTGATGCTAAGTTAATTTTATGTTTTGATGAAAATGCTGACATACAACCTACTATATTACCATTAAAATATTCAGTAAAAGCAAATGTATCATATGATTTAAATTAGTTAGCTGACCAAGAAGGTAATATTGAAGAAAATTGCACAAATGCATTTATTAATAAAATTACAATTATTGAAAATTTTAGTTATCTTGATTGTCAGGAAACAGAAATTCCATTTGATACATTATTTTTAACAATATTGGACGAAGTTAATGTAGCAAATTACACAGAAAGTACAGATATAGTAAACAAGGTAGTTGAAATTTTAAAACTGGTATACAATGATTCTAATAAAATTGTTAATGAGATTGTTAAAGGTAACATTGATCCGGGTAGTGGTCTTACACAATATCAGAAACAAATCAAACACGATCTATACCAAAGTACCGTGATATCATTAAATGACGAAACTGCATATGTACTTGAATCATTAACACTTGAAGTAGATAAAGTAGATGCATTTGGTCAAGTTTCTCTTGGAATAAAATCAATTTCATTGGAAATGTTTGTTGAATTAGAGAATGAAAATCCAGAAAATATAGATGTTAGTACTACGTGTTAATATAAGGAGTGGTTATGTTATATGAATATGATAAAGTAGCAGAGAGACGTGCTATAATTTCATTGGCAAAGGCTAATTTAATTATGGCAGGTGGGAATGGTGGATCAGCAGAACAGGCATCACATTTTGTAGCTGAAATTACGGGGAGTTTTGATGATAATCAAGATGGTCAACCGGCAATGTCAATGAATTCAAATACAGCAGAAATAACTGCATTTGGTAATGATTTTGGTTATGAAAATTTATTCAAACGTTATATATTTGCATTCCGTGATTTGGAACCAACATATTTATTTATTACAACGTCTGGTACATCAAAGAATATTATTAATGCAATTGATGATCTTCTGGTTAGATATGTTTATCCAGCAGGGAAAATAAATTTATTAACTGGTAATGGAATGAAGGTACCGCAGAGATTTTATGATTATGGCGTTAATATTATTACATGTGAATATCTTGATACAGCAACTATACAGGAATGCCATATGCACATTCTTCATAATATTGCTAGAGGAATAAAATTTGACACATGATATATACATCATATTTTGCTAATCATAGAAACTTCGGGGATCTTACGCCAATTTCAATTGCGAGATTTTCTCCGAAATGGTTTGAATGTGATTCCTTATTTAATACACAATTTAGGAATATTATACCAACTAAGGAATTATTAAATGATTATAAATATAACAATTTAACTCAAGTTGAATATGCACAACGTTATGTAAAATTAATCATTGATGTTAATTTTGATTTATTGTATAATACATATCAAGATAGTGTATTTTTGTGTTATGAAAAGAAAGATAAAAATATATTTTGTCATAGACACGTTCTTAGATTTTTAATGAATCGCCTTGGTTTTAAAATAGAAGAATTGTAAAATAGGTTTAAAATAGTGGGAAATCCAATTGTACCATAGGAATAGAAAGATGTAATGGTATTAAGAATACTTGATGCTGATACTATTATTATAGAAATTAAACAGGATATCGGATTTGATGAAAAGATAATTAGAAAATTGAAATTGCGAATTCGGCATTATGATGCACCTGAAACTTAGCGCCCAAGGAATGAAGCAGAGGAAATACATGGTAAACTGGCAACACAATATGCAAATGAACTTCTTGTAGGTAAAAATATCACAGTATTAACCTACAAGAAAGGTAAATATGGTAGATATGAAGCTGATATCAAATTACCAAATGGTGATGATTTTGTTGAAGTTATGAAACATGCAGGTTTTCAAAAGTGCGAAAGTTATTGAGGTTATAGGTATCCAGTCTCATGATGAATTACGTACACTCTTAAACCAGTGTACACCAGAGCAAGTCAACAATGACAAAATACCCTTAAAACGAACAATATGACAGTAAGGAGAAAGTTTAGATGATAGATCCGAATACAATCAATGACCGTATTAGACGATTACGAAGTATTAAAGGTAAAGGCTCGGCTGCAATTAAAAAAGATTTGTTACAAGAATATTTGGCAGATCCGGCATTCTTACAAGTGACACAATTTACACTTGACTCAAGAAAACATTATAATGTAACAGACTTACCAGATTTTGTTCAGTCTACAGTAGGTACATCATTAGATGATGCACTGGATTATCTTGAATTTCTATCAACTAAACGTGGTTGTACTGATTTTGAAAAAGATAAATTGATTACACTTGCGGGGTCCAGTAAACCAATATATGATGTTGTAAAAATGATCTTGTCTAAAACATTAGATTGTGGTTGTGGTGCAGTATCTATTAATAAAGCAAGACCCAATACAGTTGAAATATTTCCTTATATGCGGTGCTCAACTATTTCTAAAATTTCAAATATTAATTTTCCTGCAATTGTACAAGAAAAACTTAATGGTGAATATATTGCGATCATTAAAAAAGATGGTAAGATATTACATCGAACAAGAAATGGTAACTACCTTGATCTTAAAGGTAGATTTTTTCAACAGTTTATGGAATGTGAATATGATAACTGTGTATTCATGGGAGAAATTCTTGCCCTTGATGAAAATGGTAAATATATGTCACGTGAAGCATCAAATGGTATCATGAGTAAAGCAATCCATGGAACGTTATCGGAAGAAGAAGCTGACAGTATTGAAATTGTTTTATGGGATATTGTATCATTGGATCATTTTAATGATGATGACTTGTTGGGTCGGATTATTTATAAGACCAGATTTGAAAGATTAAAACATTGGATTGACAAGTCTAATCTATTACATGTTGCTCTTGTTGAATATAAAATTGTTGATACATATGAAGATGCTGTTAAATTTTTTCAACACATGGTTGAATTGGGTCATGAGGGTGCTGTATTAAAGGATTTCTCGAACATCTTTAAGAATACGACATCTACTACTCAAATCAAATTAAAACCTGTTAAAGATGCTGATTTGCGCCTTGTAGAATGGAATTATGGTGAGAAGGACAAGAAGTATCGGTATTGTATGGGTTCTCTTACATTTGAAACCGAAGATGGGGGGATTATAGTTGATTGTGGGTCTGGATATACTGATAAACAACGTGGTTATCTTGGTAAGGATGATAATGGTAATGTAATTCAGGGTATGGATATTAAACAACGTCAGTATTGGGATTCTCAGGTTGGTAAAATTCACGAACTTATGTTTAGTGAGGTTTGTAAAGATAAGAAACGACCTGATAAAGATTCATTATATTTACCAATCTATAGTGAACCAAGACCTGACAAGTTTGATGCTGATACAACTAAACATGTTAAAAGTCTTTAATATTGAAACTGGTTCAGATTCATAAAGTCAGTATAGATAAAACTGTGAAGGATGCAATGTTTAAGATATTGTATTCTTCGCAGTTACAAAATCTATATATTGATAAACCTATTATTATTAAACCTAATATATTAAGTGAACAAGCCCCACCTAAGACTACTGATGTTTTGGTGGTCCATGCACTTGTCCAATTTTTAAAATTACATTTTTCGAATTGTCCAATCATTATTGCAGAAGGATGTTGTACTACAGAATATACAACAACTCAACTATTTGATATTCATGGGTATACTAAACTTGCAGAAATTGAAGATGTATTATTAGTTGACCTTAATATTGCACCTACATCTATTAAATATAACGAAGATGCACTTTCATTGAATAAGTTCTTTGTTTCTAATATTTTTGATGATGCATTTGTTATCTCAGTACCAGCATTAAAGGGTCATGGTCTTGTTGGGTTTACAGGATGTTTAAAAAATATGTTTGGTATCGCACCAGCTTATATCTATAAGGTACTTGGTCGTGCTAATAAGTTTGCTCTTCATAAAAGATTACATGATTCTATAGTTGATATCAATAGATATGTTAAAATTGATTTTTGTATTATGGATGCCAGTATTGGATTGAAAGATCATCATAGATATGGCATACCATGTAACCCACCAATAAATGAATTATATTGTGGATATGACCCTGTAGCAATGGATATATACTGTTGCCCTAAAGTTTGTAGCAAAACTAAATGGGAACATATTCCATATTTAGTATGGGCAGAGGGTACACTTGGTAGTTCTAAATTTGAGGTAATTGAATGTTAAACGTATTTACAAATGGTTGTTTTGATCTATTACATATTGGTCATGTTAGTGCACTTCAACAAATTAAAAATATTTATTCAAATTCCTTCTTGACAATAGGATTAAATAGTGATAATTCAGTGTCATGTCTTAAAGGTGCGGATCGCCCAATTATCGCACAGGAATCACGTAGGCAAATGTTACTTGCACTAAGAGTAGTTGATGATGTGATTATATTTGATGAACCAGATCCATTACGATTAATCCAAGAAATTAAACCTGACATTATTATAAAAGGGATAGATTATCATAACAAAGAGGTGATTGGATATGATGTTGCAAATATCGGCGTTACATTGTTACATTTTGAATATGAAATGTCAACATCTGCAATTATCAAAAAAATCAAAAATGGGAAATAAATTATATTATTTTTAAATTAATGAATTGACTTTATAATATTCCAATGATAGAACACTGTTTCACTTTGAAAATAACTGACATTTGAAAAGGATAGTATTATTTATGGAAACCACTAACGTAGCACATGATGATATCATTAATCTTTCACAGGAACAACAATGCAAACTCTCAAATGATTTTTTCGATTCACATTGGTTTGAATGTGCGTTATGTCCCGAAGATATTCTGACCATGGATTTTTATATAAATGTTGGTCTTATATTTAAAGGTATTTGTGAAAGTCTCATGTCTCACTATGAAGATACAACTGATTTTACATTGTTTCCATCTGCTGCCTATGCATTTTTTACCTGCCCCGATGAACCAGACTCCATTATAGGTGCATGTGGCAAAGAAATTAATCCAGAAGATGGTAGTGATAGATTTAAATTTTATATTAATCCCCTTATTATCTCCCCTAACACCCCAACCATGCAACAATTCCGAACAATTTTCGAAATATCAGTACATGAAGTTTCTCATGCAATTTTATCATTAATTGACCCCCATGAATATGCACTTGGTAATAATGTACATCCTGATGAATGGAATGTATTATGTCATGAATTTAGGATCGAATTATGGGATATGGATAAATTATATAACGAAATCAATATTTATTTAAAAAAAGATTGTACATGTAACATGTTAGAATAATTGATACATTTTTTAAATGATCTCCATATAGCTTAAAAATAAAAAATTTATTTAAAATAATACTTGACAAATATATTAATAATATGTACCTTTAATGCAACCACACTACAGTAAAGTGAGGATTTGGATAACTTTAAGATAAT
>JAOZRH010000281.1 GCA_029931905.1 Fidelibacterota bacterium | reverse complement strand
AATAATAATAATGAAGGTCCAGATTTTTTAAATTCACAAATTGTAATTGACAATAATTATCTAACTGGCGACATTGAAATTCATTTTGATAATCACGACTGGTATTATCATGCCCATCATAAAGACAAAAAATATAATAATTGTATTTTACATATTGTTTTTAGAAAAATAGAAAACTCCGATTATGTTGTTAGTGAAAATGGAACAAAAATTCCAATTCTGTACATTCCATATAAAGAACTGGAGAATTATCCACATAAAACACAATGTTTATTACATCCAAAACCAGAAATACAATTTTTCCACACTCTCGAAAAATATGGAATATTAAGATTTAATAAAAAAGTAGATTATTTTTTTAAACAAAGCTCTCGTTTCAATTTTGACTTGATGTTATTTTGGGGAATATTTAAATCCAGTGGCTATCGTTATAACCAAGAAAATATGGTTAAATTATTTTTGAGATTTCCTTGGGAAGATTATTTCACAAAAAAAATATTACCAGAACAAATAGAACAAATTCTATTTCAAATTTCAGAATTAAAAATCGATGGTTATGACGAATATTCTAACGAATTATTTACTACAAACTCGTCTCTAAAAAAATATATTCGCAAAGATTATAATAATACAATTGTTTGGACATATTCAAGAACACGACCAACAAATTTCCCAGACAGACGAATCGGTTGGTTGGCAGAATTTCTCAAAAAATATTACTCCGAATCGCCAACTGAAAAAATTTTTTCAGCATTACAGGACAATAATAATTGGTCAAATCAGACAAAAAATTTCTTAACCGTATCACCAAATAAATATTGGCAAAAACATTATCGATTTGGTAGAGAAATTGAAAAAAACATCAATGTCAATTTTGGGAAAGGGCGATCTGATGAAATAATTTTAAATATTATTTTACCACTCCTTTTTGCATATAATCTAAAAAATGTTAACAATGACAACTTTAGAAAAAAAATACTACATTTTGTAAAAAACAAAAAAATGACAACCGAATATACAAAAACTAAACAATTTTACACCAAGCATGATATTTCTATCAAAAATAAGAATAGAAAATTTTGGATTAACAATCAAGGTGTTTTATATATAAGTGATAATTTTTGTTCACAAGATTTACAGAAATTATGTCCAATTTGTAATTTGAGTATGAAGGGAGAATAATGAAAATTGAAAATAAAATAACTAATAAAAAAATGGCAAAAAGACAAATTGAAATATGGCAAAACAACAACGAAGCCGTTGTATTTACAAATGGCTGTTTTGATATTTTACACGCTGGACATATAAAATATTTGTTTAAAGCAAAATCTTTGGGTTATCATTTAATAATTGGCTTAAATACAGACAATTCGGTAAAAAGACTCAAGGGAAATAGTCGTCCAATTCAACCAGAACAAGACAGAGCGTTAATATTGTCAGCTTTAGAGGCAACTGATTTAGTAATTTTATTTGACGAAGATACGCCACTAAATTTAATTACATTTTTAAAACCAGATGTTTTAGTCAAGGGAAGTGATTACACAATTGATGAGATTGTTGGTGCAAAAGAAATCATTGAATGGGGTGGAAAAGTTGAAACAATAAAATTTGTAGATGGTAAATCTACAAGTGCAATTATAGAAGAAATGGAAAAAGAATAAAAACACTTCAATTATGAAAAAACAAATATTTACATTTTTAATCTTACTATTTACCATTAACCTGTTTGGTATAAGTATTTATGACATTCAATATACAA
>JAOZRH010000280.1 GCA_029931905.1 Fidelibacterota bacterium | reverse complement strand
AAATAGTTTCTTCTAAATTATCATATTCTTTGTGATGAATTTCATAAAGAATATATTTATTATCTTGAGCAAATTGTCTTTTAATTTTATCATGTTCAACAGTTTTTTCATGAACAATTCTAGCTCTCCGATATCTATTAATTGGATGAAAGTGATGATGTCCCTGAAACTCAATTAAAATATTATATTTTGGTAAGAAAAAATCAAATCTCAATTTGTTATTCTTTTCAGAAACACAATTCTCAAATGTCTTTTCTCTCTCAAATTCTATATTTAATTCTTCTAATATGTTTGCAATTTTTAATTCACCTGTTGAACAACGTTTCCCTTTATATGAATATCGTTTTCTTTTTCGACGTTTTCGGTGATAACTCATTTGTAAATTGTCTTCTCTTTTAATTTTTTTGGTAATGTATCATCTAACGAAGATCTGTAATAATGCTTAAATCCTCGAGAAAACATTTCTTCAACTATTTGTGTGTGCCGTTCTATAATTTCTTTCTTATCTATTTTCTTACCAGTCTTTCTATCAGTAAGATTTTTCTTATATTTTTGAATATATTTCCACCACGCATGAACAATTCGATGGTCATCCAAAAGTTGTCGATCATTAGCTTTTGTTGGGGGAAAAACATAATTAATTTTTGAGAATATTTTAGATGTAGAAATCACTTGATTTCACCTTCTTTAACAATTTGTCTCAAATATTTTTTTAATGATTCCCAACATTTACGAATACTTGGTGGATTTTTTTCAGAATATTGTCTATCAAATGAATCCGAATTAGTTGGTAATCGAAAACCTTTCTCAGTTTTAATCAAATGAAAGTTTCCTTCTTTATTATTGGGTATAAAAACGAAAAAAGCTGATTTGTTATACTTAGATATTCCTTTGATAAGACCATCAGTTTGTTGACATCGAAAATAATATATTGGATCTTCCCAATCGCCACCTGCTTGATAAAGTTTACACCGAAATTTTACATCTTGAAATCGTATTGGAAATTTCAAAGTTCTTTCTTGATTCTTAACGGGGTCATCATTTTCTAGATCAAATCTAATTTTGGATTCTTTCTGTGTTTCACGAATTAAATCTCTCCAAAAATCTTTTGCTAAATATGTATAATCAAAAAAATCTTCAGATTCTAAAAGTTTAATTATTGAAATCATTTAATTCTCGCCGTTCTCATTTGAAAATTTAAAAGTTGATTTGGTTTTACTTCCATACATTTTAAACCTAAAACACTTAAACTATGTAAAGTAATAAAACCACCTCTATTTTTATTTGGTGATAAATCTAAATTTGGAATATTTTTAGTTCTTTTATATTTAACTGTTGTGTTTTCTATATTTAAATTTTCTAATAATCTCTTTAAAATAATTCTAATATCATCTATGTATTTGTAAGTATTACTAACAAATGGACATATTAAATGAAATGATTCTTTTCCTGTGTATCTAATTGAAATTTTAGGAAAAGTATTTCTTAATTTATTGTAAACTTTATAAGTAGTTTGTTTTGCCTTTTCAAAATTGTCTATATCAACATCTATTATTCCAAATTTTTCTCTTTGTCTCATAGTAGAGTGTATTGAAACAACTCTAGGATGAATATGTTTATCATAATTTGTTTTGTTTAAGAAAATATTACGTTTTACTATAAAACTATTTTTATTAACGGCGAGAAACAATATAACTTCTCGCCGTTTAACCTGATCCAAAATCCTATCTTTGTTCTCATGATAATAATTATAAATATCA
>JAOZRH010000114.1 GCA_029931905.1 Fidelibacterota bacterium | reverse complement strand
AAACGAAAAATAAAATTCGTTTCATCATTCATCTCCTCCAAATTTAGTTAAAAAATTTCCTATTTTCTCTTTTAATCGTAACATACCTTAAATATTATTCATTTTTTTTCAAATAGTCAAGGAATAATTCACATATTTTAGTTTTTTGGGGAACAAATATGCATTAACTATTGTTAATAATACATTTTTCAAATTTATATTAATTATATTTACACTTATATTTGTTAATAAAACATCATTAAACTACCATGGCTTAAAAATAACACCTATTTCTTGTAACATCTTTTTTATATCTTCTGCTACAATTTTTGGTTTTTCATTCTCATATATTTGATTATCGAAAACAATATCAGTAGAAACTTTATCACCAACCCATATAGTTTTGATTTTTTCAGGAGATACAACTGCTTTTATTATTTCGAGATCGTCTTGAGAAAGATTTATTGCCGTAACTATAAGAATTACACCGGAATCTAACAATATATGAGAAACCTCAGCTAATCTCCTTATATGTTCTTTGGCATTTATGGTTATATCTTTTTTTTGTGTCTTTATATCAGCATCAACTCCATATAAAACATTACCAATACCAAGAAAATATACAATTTTTCCATCTTCAAATAATCTTGCCTCTAATTCTTTTGCAATTTTTTTCTTATCTGATTCTTTTCCACCCGTGAGAAGTATCAATGCAGATTTCTGATTGTATTTTTCAGATCTTCTATTTGGCTCAATAATGCTTTTTTCCCATTTGAAATTTCGTAACATCACATGATTACGAACCCACGCATGTTTATCACTCAAAGCATCTTTTATTATTCCACCACCGCGAATTTCATAATCATCAATTATCACAAATCTACTCATTGTCGCAATCTCGTCTGCCAAATCAAATGCAATAGCTCTATTTAACTTTAATATACACTCTGCGACATCATGTCTTTCAACTTGTTCCTTTTGGATATTAATATTTAAATCTGATGCATCTATTATTTTTTCTATTTTTTCTAATTTTACAGCAACCTTTACCGCTCCAATTTTCAAATGATATTCTTTATCTTTTATAAATGCCTTTTTTCCCATCCAAAAAATACTTGCTAAAATTCTACTCGTTGTCTTTGGCTTTCTTTCTGATAATTTTACAGCTACTTCACCTCGTTTAATATATATTTGTTCTTCCAAAGTAAATCCTATAGATTTTCCTGCCTCAGCACTTGTACTTTTGGGAGCATTGAATTCTTCAATAGATTTTATTGTACTTCTTTTTCCTGATGGATAAAAAACTATTTCATCACCAATTTGAATTTTTCCTGTTTCTATCACTCCGGCAATTATTCTTCTATCATCACCATAATTTGTAAATTTGTAAATTCCCTGAACTGGCATTCGAAATGGTTTATTAACCAAGGACTTTTCTTTTACAAAATCATCTAAAATTTTCAATACTGTTCTATCTGAATACCATGTCATATTTTTAGATAATGATGCAATATTATCACCTTTCATTCCACTTACAGGAATAAAAGTTTCCGGTGTAATACCAATATTTGTCAAAAATTCTGTATATTCTGCTACAATTTTATCATATTTTTTTTCATCATAGTCAATTAAATCCATTTTATTCACAAGAACAGCAATTTTTTTAATCCCTAACATTGCAATCATATACCCATGACGACGAGAATTTTCTCTAACTCCCTCATTAGCATCAATTACTAATAATGCAGATTCTGCTCGTGAAGCCCCAGTTACCATATTTTTTAGAAACTCTATATGTCCCGGCGCATCAATAATAATATAGTCACGAGTTTCTGTTTGAAAAAATACTCTTGCTGAATCTATTGTAATTCCTTGTGATTGTTCATCTTTCAATGCATCTAATAAAAAAGCATACTCAAATGGTTTGGAATTAACTTCACAATTCTTTTTAACCTGTTCCAATTTACCTTTCGGAAGTGAATTTGTATCGGCTAACAAACGACCAATTATTGTACTTTTACCATGATCAACATGTCCGGCAATTACAATATTCATCTGTTCTCTAATTTGCTCTATATCTTTTTCCATTATTATTTTACCTGTATTTATCCATTATCTTTAAATTTTATTTTTCAGTTTCTAAATCCTACATATATCCATCTTTTCTAAGTGTTTCTAAACTACCACCATCTTCTTTGTCTTGAGCCCTTCCATCTCGTTCTGCAATATTCTTTAATTTTCCACTTTTCAACTCTTCTATTATTTCATCTACATTTCTTGCTGTGGAATTAATAGGAGAAGTACAAGGTGCACATCCAAGTGAACGATATCTTATACCATCGCCTTGATTATAATAGAGTGATACTGTAGGAATATTCTCTCTTTTAATATATTCCCAAATATTTAATTCTGTCCAATCCAAAAGCGGATGAATTCTTACATGAGTCCCAGGTGCAAAATCAGTTTTAAATTGATTCCAAAATTCTGGTGGTTGATCTCCGATATCCCAATCATTTTGTTTACTGCGTGCAGAAAAATATCTCTCTTTTGAACGAGTTCCCTCTTCATCAGAACGAACACCAACAATTACACCAGTAAATGGCTCAGTACTTTTATCAATTTCGTATTTCCCTGTTTGCAAATTCATTCTATATCTTTTATAATTACCATTTAATGTATTTTTCAATGCATTTGTTTTTAATAGACGACAGCATGTTAAATGATCAGCATTTCCATCAGGCAATGTTTCTTTTCTCGCCAAAGCCTCTTCATTCTGACCATAAATCATTGTTAATTTCCATTTCATAGCTAATTCATCACGATATTTAATCATTTCTGGAATTTTAAAAGAAGTATCAATATGCACTAATGGAAATGGTACATGCCCAAAAAATGCCTTTCTCGCCAACCATAATAATACTGTGCTATCTTTTCCAATCGACCAAAGCATACCTAAATTTTTAAAATTTGCATAAGCTTCTCTTAAAATATAAATACTTTTATTTTCTAATTGTTCTATATGATCCATAATTTTTTCTCTTAGTTATATTTTTTTATTAATATATTTGATTATTTTTTTTGTAGCCTTTTCAAGCGATATTTTATTTGTATCAATTGTAATTTCTGGATTTTGTGGTTCTTCATAAGGATCGTTTACTCCAGTGAAATTCTCAATTTCACCATTCCTTGCTTTTTTGTATAAACCTTTTGTATCTCTCTTTTCACACACCTCCAATGATGTTGATATATGTATTTCAATAAAATTACTACAAAGATTACGAACAAATTCTCTTGATTCGCGATAAGGTGAAACAAAAGAAGCTACAACAAAAATTCCATTTTTTTCCATTCTACTAACAAGGAATCCAACTCTTTTTATGTGTTCATCTCTATCTTTTTTTGCAAATCCAGTCTTAGGGAAAATATCTCTAATAGTGTCGCCATCTAATCTCTCTGTTTTTATACCCCTCTTTACTAACTCCTCATAAACTTTTTCAGATATTGTACTCTTACCAGATCCAGATAGACCAGTAAACCATAAAACAAGTGGCTGTATCTCTTTTTTCCCAAAATGAATTTTATCCCAAGTTCTTTCATGAAAAAAATATAAAATCAGCTTGGCAACTACCTCAACAATACCAATAGATAATGCCGTCTTAATTTCTCCAACAAAAAGAAAAACAAGAGCAATTGTAGTTAAAGTCGCCCAAAATCTCCATGATATTGTTTTGACTATCGATCGTGCATGTGTTTCTTTATACATTCATTTTCCTTTATTTTTTCCCTAAGTGACAGTAAATATAATATTTTTATACATAATAAAAAATATGTTTTTACTCTTTGTGGTTAATAATTAACAATTACAAAATTTTCATTCTTTAAATTTTCTTTATTATATTTTATAGTTGAATTATTTTCGTTATTTTTCGTTGCATATCTAAAAATACAATCACCTGCTCCAGTGTCCCATTCCATAGTTGGTCCAAATCGTGGATAAATATCCGCCTTCCCTTCTGCTACAAGACAAAATTTTAATGAACTTCCGGTTTGTACTCGTTTTTTAACATTTATTGTTTTTAAAAATTCTTCCAACTCTTTTGAAGGATGTGAACGACTTTCAACGACTGTTAATGGATCGTTATTCTTAACTTTATTTGCAAAAATTCTGACCTCTTTTCCATTTTCAATTTTGAATGATCCTTTACCCTTTTCTGAGTAATATAAAACATCTTTTACAGGAACATAAATTACACCAATAACAGGTTTGTTTTCGATTATCAAAGCAATATTTATTGTATATTCGCCATTTCTTTTTATAAATTCTTTCGTTCCATCAAGAGGATCTATCAACCAATATTTCATCCATTTTTTTCTAATATTATATTCTGGAATACTACCTTCTTCGGAAATTATCGGAATATTTGGCGTTAAATCTTTTAAAAAATTTACAATTTTTTTATGCGATGCTAAATCTGCTTCCGTTAACGGAGATTTGTCATCTTTATATTCAATTTTTACATTATTATTGTAATATTTTAATGTTTCCTTACCAGCTTCTTTTGCAATTTCTATTAATTTTTCTATCATTTTAATTCCTATTTTATTTTAATAAATTTTTCTTCCATCTTAATGGATTTTTCCATTTATTCCAAGCGCCTTTAATTCTATAAAGTTCTATGTCATCGTAAAATTTAAGATAGTAAAGACCAATTGGAAATGAAAAAAGTAACAGCATTTTGAATAATAATCTATAAATTAATTTCCACTCAACAGAAACAAATGAAACCCCTACTATTAGTCCACTTAAAATTATTATTTTAATTATTTTATTAATTTCATATGGCACAAAATAATATTTTTGTGAAAATTTATAATGCACAATAAAAAATATAAAATGTGTTATTAATGTTGCAAAAGCAGCCCCATAAGAACCAAAATAAGGTATTAAAATTATATTTAAAATTAAATTCATTACAGCCATTCCAACAAGAATAGAAGCCAATATTTTCGTCTTTTTTGCAATATTTAACCCAATTCCAATACTATCCCTCAATGCAATAAAAATTATTGAAAAAGAGATGAGAGGTACAATTTTATATGCGTCCCAATAATCATGTTTAGTAGCCAAAAACTTTATTGCTTCCATCGAAAACAATGATAATCCAACCACACAAAATGTTACGAAAAAAATTAAATAGGTAGTAGATTTTTGATAGAATCTCTTATTATCTTTATCGTCCATCATTTTATACTTCATTGGACTAAGAGCAAGTTGAGCCGATTTTACAATAAATACTTTTATTGTATTTGCTATCTTATATCCAAATGCATATAAACCGATTTCACTGAATTCACTTAATGCTTTTAGACTATATCTATCAATATATGTTAATAAAACCCCACCAATAGACGATAGAATTAATGGATAACTAAAATTTAACATTTCTTTCAAAATTTTATACTCAAATTTAAATTCAATATTTTTAACAATATATCCCAATATAATTAGTAAATAAATAATATTTCCTGCTAAAATACCTTCATAAATACCAATTATTTTTTTATCCAACACAACGATAAATAATATTGTAAAAATTAAATTAAAAATAAATCTAAATAAATTCGATACACTAAACAAAACTGGTTTTTGCTGTAATTTCATCAAAGTAGCCGGAATTTGTGTAATAATTTGTAATCCTGCAGTCACCAACATTAACATCAATAAATATGTAAAATCTGGAGTATCAAATAATAAAATTGATATTGGCTTTAAAAAAAATGAAAAAGAAAATATCATCAATATGGAAGTAAAAATTACAAAAATCAGCACTGTAAAAAACATCGATTTTTGTTTGTTTTTATAATTTTTATCCCAATACCAACGACTAAAAGCTTGATATAAACCTAAAGAAAAAACAGCAATTAAAACCTGTGTAGTTGCCTCTGCAATGCCTAAACCACCATATTCAGCTATATCCAATCTGTCTGTAATAATTGGTAATAATAATAAACCGATTATTTTAGGAGCAATATTCCCAAAACTGAATATGAATGAATTTTTTACTGCAAGTTTAATTTTTTTAATCATTTTTATTTCTAATCAACAAAATTTCTAAAAAAATATTCTAAATTTATTATTTGCCAAATTAAACGAGAATTATCCTTTTCTGTTGTATAGTGTTCACTTAATAAATTTTTAATTCCAGTTTTATCAAAAATTCCTCTTGACAATGTTTTTCTATCTAAAACAATATTTTCCATGCCTTGTTTTAATTCATTTTTAAACCATTGATTGTAATTTACATAATTTGGTTTATTCCAACGATTAAATTTTTGAATAATTTTGTTTACTGGCGTTGGCTTTAATCTTCCAATAATTTTTCTTTCCAAAGTTTTTAAATTTAATCTAAAATCAGAAGTATTTAATGGTAAATTTGTTCCTTCTCTCGGAATTGATGCAAGTTCAGGAAACATTCTATTAAAAGTTTTTCTATAAAGAAATTGA
>JAOZRH010000279.1 GCA_029931905.1 Fidelibacterota bacterium | reverse complement strand
TTGTTATTGAAGATGATATTGAAGCACCATATATTATTAATCAAGATCCGTCAGCAAATCAAACTTCTGTTGTTTTAAATACAGATATTTATTTTGAAATTATTGATGATGGATTGGGAGTTGACAGTTCGTCAATTCAAGTATTAATGGATGGATATTTAATAGATGTAGAACTTACAAAGATGACGGATGTGTCTGGTTATGAGGTTTTTTATAATCCACCTAATAATTTTTCATATAATGATGAAGTAACGATTTCAGTAACTGCAGCAGATTTAGCGAGTCCACCTAATAATTTAATAAACGAATCATATACATTTGAATGTCTTGATGATGATATTACGCCTCCATTTATACGGGGAATTCATCCAACAAACAATTCAAAAAATGTTCCGATTAATACAATAATATCTTATGAAATATTAGATAGTGAATCTGGGATCAATGCAAATACAATAATTTTTAAAGTTAATAATATTGCTCTTGAAAGTAATAAATATACTTTGATTCCAGTAAGTTATGGTGATACAACTGGTTATGAAGTTCAATATACTCCAGAAGAAAACTTTCAATATGGAGAATTTATTCATAATCAAGTTTTTGTTAAAGATAATTCCAGTAATTCTAATGAATTTTTAACAACATTTTCCTTTACATGTATTAACGATGGTATTCCTCCAGAATTGATAGAAAGTTATCCAAAAGCTGGTGCCGAAGGGTATTCAAACACAATACTATATTTTCATTTTCAAGATGTACAGACGGGCATTGATTCATCAACTTTTATTTTCAAAATAAATAATATTGCTAAAAATTCATATCAGGCCGTATATGATCATAATAATCTTAAAGTTACTTACATATCAGATGAACAATTTGCCACAAATTCTCCACTTACTATAGGTTTACAAGTGGATGATTTTAATGGTAATCATAGAGACACAACATATAGTATAAATATATTATCTGACGAATATGAACCATATATTTTGCCGATTTCTCCAGAACCCAATAGCTTTAATGTACAATTGAGTGACACTTTTAAAGTTGATATTTTAGATCGTGGCATGGGAATTAACAACTCTTCAATTGTTTTGACAATAAATGGAAAAGTAGAAGATAATTATCAATTGTCATTAAATCCATACAGTTATAATCCAGATTCTTTAGGATATCGTCTTTCTTATGTGTTTAGTGATGGAAATTATTATGAAGGTCAATTGCTAAATGTTACTGTTTTTGCTCAAGATCTTGCTTTTCCAGCAAATGATACATTAGCAACATATTCTTTCAATATTTATAAAGAAATAACGGTGAATGTTAAAGTTGTGCCAAATATATTAACTCTAAACAACGATGGTTTTAACGATGAGTGTAAAATATGGATGAATACTACTGCTTTTACAGAAGAAATAGAGGCATATATATTTAGTCGTAATGGGAAAAAAATAGCTACACTTCCCATTTCAACATTTTCCGCTGACCAAAAATATGCTGTTTGGAGAGGGAAAGATCAAAATGGAAATTATGTAAAACCAGGTATATATATTTACCAAACAATAGTGGACAATAGAATACACCAAGGTTCTATTGTGATTGCCAGATAGGCCAGATAGGAATATTATGAAAGCAAAATTAATACTGTTTATAATTCTTTTTTGTACATTTGCTAATGCTCAATTTTATGAGAAAGTTGGTGTTAGAAACAGTGCAATGGGTGAGGTGGGTATTGCCTCTACCGATGACGCAACTGCTTCATTTTGGAATCCTGCATTGCTT
>JAOZRH010000016.1 GCA_029931905.1 Fidelibacterota bacterium | reverse complement strand
ATCTGTTTGGTCTTTTGGTGGTGATGGCTGGGCTTATGATATTGGTTATGGTGGTTTAGATCATGTATTAGCTTCTAATCGCAATATTAATGTACTTGTTATGGATACAGAGGTATATTCAAATACAGGTGGTCAATCATCGAAAGCTTCTCAACTTGGTTCAGTAGCAAAATTTGCGGAATCAGGAAAAGAAACAATTAAGAAAGATCTTGGTAAAATGGCAATGAGTTATGGATATATTTATGTTGCTTCAATTGCAATGGGATATAACAAAAATCATGTATTAAAAGCATTTTTAGAAGCCGAAGCATATGACGGACCTTCATTAATTATTGCTTATTCACCTTGTATTGCTCATGGAATTGATATGTCACAAACTCAAAAGGAAGAAAAACTTGCTGTTGATACAGGTTATTGGGTTAATTATCGTTATAATCCACTTCTTAAAGAAGAGGGAAAAAATCCACTAATTTTAGATTCTAAAGAACCTAAAAAACCAGTAGAAGATTTCTTTAAAAATGAAAGAAGATATGAATCATTGAAAAAAACATTCCCAGAAAATGTTAAAAGGTTCCGTCCTAAATTTGATGAATTTATTAAAGATAGATATAACGATTACAAAAAAATGGCTGACAAGAAGTAGGCCATTGTAAATTAAAAAGCCCTTCTGCAAGTTCAGAAGGGCTTTTTTTAATTGAAATTAAATTATGATAATACAACCATTAGCAAGCGGAAGTAAAGGGAATTTAACACTTATTCAAAGTGAAAATGCTAAAATTCTTATTGATCAAGGATTGTCAGCAAAACAAGCAATTTTTAGATTGCAAGATGCTGGGCATAATCCAAATGAAATCCAAGCAATTTTTGTTACACACGAACATGGGGATCATATTAACGGAGTTAGAGTATTTTCTAAAAAATATAAAATTCCTGTTTATATTAATTCTAATATTCTCCAAATTGCATTGGGAAAAAAGCAATTTGATGAAATAAAAGATCTTCGCACATTTATGCCAAGTGATGATATCAAGTTTAAGGATTTGCACATCCACCCTTTTAGAGTTAATCACGATGCAGTGGAAACGGTAAATTTCATTATTAAAAACAAAAATAAATCAATAGGAATTTTTACAGATTTGGGTTTTGTAAATAATATTGCAAAAATGAAAGCAAAAAATCTTGATTTAATGATTCTCGAAGCAAATCACGATTTGGAAATGCTAAAAAACAGCAGATATCCACTCTCGATTCAACAACGAATAAAATCTAAATTTGGACACTTATCTAACGAACAATCGGTGAATTTTCTTGTTGACACATTAACATCCGATAAATTACAAAATGTGATTTTAGGGCATTTGAGCGAAGAAAACAATGATCATAATTTGGTTATGGATTATTTTATGGAACATTTAGAGAGACATAAGCATTCTGTTGATATAACAATTGCACAACAACATAAAATAACAAAAAGTTTTGAAATTTAAGATAAACGAGGAGATAAAATGAGAAAAATAACATTAATATTGATAATTATAATTTCTATTATATTAGTGAGTTGTAGTCAAAAGAAACAAAAAAAAGGAGAAGATTTGAAATTTAAGACATTAACTGCTGAAGAAATAGCATCAGTAAAAGAAACAGTAAAAAATACACCAGCAACACCTGTGGAAGATAATGAAATCGCTATAATTGAAACAAAATTTGGAAATATGACTGTAGAATTTTTTACAGATGTTGCACCAAATCATAGTGCAAATTTTAAAAGATTAACAAATTCGGGATATTATTCAGGAACAACCTTTCATAGAGTAATTCCGGGTTTCGTAATTCAAGGTGGAGATATTTTAAGTAGAGATGCTGATAAAAACAATGATGGAATGGGTGGACCGGGATATAATATCGATGCTGAATTCAATTCAATTCCACACACAAAAGGTATTCTATCAATGGCTCGTGCACAAGATCCAAATAGTGCTGGTTCACAATTTTTTATCTGTGCTGGTGATGTAAAACAATTAGATAATAATTATACAGTTTTTGGAAAAGTAATTGAAGGGTTAGATGTAATTGATCTAATAGTTAATGTTCCAAGAAATGAACGCGATAATCCAAATGAAGCTGTTCATATGAAAGTAACAATGAGTACTAAATAATATTAATTTAATTTTTATAAAATGAATTAACATAAACCAAAAATATGGACAATAATTACTCTATATTTTTGGTTTTTTAAAAAAATAACAAATGTAAAATATTAACAAAAAATCATCAAATTATAGGTACAATGATGTTTAAATCAATATTTAGAAAGACAGGAATTATAAAAAGACCAAAAATCGGATTAGCACTTGGTGGTGGTGGTGCTCGCGGATTAGCTCATATTGGTGTATTACAAATATTCGAAAAAGAAAAAATCCCAATTGATTTCATAGCTGGAACTTCTATTGGCTCTATTGTTGGAGCAGTTTATTCATATAATCCAAATGCTGATGAATTAATAAAATATTTCCATAAATCACTTGAATCTGAAGCATTTAAAAGCCTTGGATTTAATAATTTGATTAATAATAATTCATCTAGTTCATCATTTGTTCAACAATTTACAAAAATAATTGCTGATAGAATGATTTTAAAATTACAAAAAGAAAGATTGGGAGTAATTTCTGCAAAAAAAATGAACGATGTAATTTCTGTGTTTTTAAATGGAATTACATTTGAGAATACAAAAATTCCTTTTGGTGCTTTACTTGGAAATATGGATACAGGAAAAGGCGACTTTATGACTTCTGGCAATATTGTTTCCGCAGTTCAAGCGAGTTCAAGTATTCCGGGCTGGGTTGAGCCTGTAAAAATCGGAAAAAATCTTTATACTGATGGAATGATTGCATCATTAGTTCCAATTTCTGAAGTTCGTCAAATGGGTGCCGAAATAGTAATTGCCGTTGATGTTACAAATCGTGATTTATCAAAAGAAATAAATTCATCAATAGATATTGTTGAAAAATCAAATCAAATAATTAAAAATAATGCAACAGATTTAATATTAGAAAAAGCAGATATTGTAATTCGTCCGAACACGAAAGGATTGAAATGGTATGAATATTTACAAATTAATGATATGATAGAAGAAGGAAAAAAAGCAACTATAAACAAAATTGATGAAATTAAAAAATTGATTTAAACAATAAATAAAAAATACTATAAACAAAAAAGGGAAGCAAATACTTCCCTTTTTAAATTTCTATTCAAATTTTATTTAAAATAATTTGTATGAAACTCCAACAGCTACATCTAATGCTGTTTTATTATAAGTATCAGTATAAGAAGCACCTGTTAATGCAATTGTACTAGCTTTACTATCTTCAATATAGAAAGTGTTAGAAACACCAAGATCAATATTCATTTTTTCATTTAGTTTAAAATTAATACCAGCACCAACTGAATGGTTATCTAAAGCAAAACCCATATCATTTTGATATGCTTCTTTTACACCTTTAGTATCATAAATATATCCAACACTTGCCAATAATTTTTCACTTAATTTATATTCTACTGCAAGACCAACATTCATTCCATTATCAACATTGTCTTCAGCCCCATCCCAATTAGCATTTGTATTTAAATAATAATTAAAATTTGTTTCAACTTTTAATTCTGGTGTTAATTCATAAGAAATACCAGTAGCTAATATTGCAGGCATATCTGCATTTGTTTTTGCACCATCAGTAAACATACCAGTTCCATCAACTTCAGTATCATTTTCTAATTCTAATTCTGCTTGCATTGCATATTTTAAAGCAATTTGCAATTTATCTAAATCTAAATGAACACCAAAAATACCATTAATTGCTGTACCTGCTTGTTCTGCTTCTACTACTTTATCACCGAAAGTATTAGGATCAATACTTGCATCTAATCTTCCTGGATCTGTACCAAGTGCACCACCACCATATTGTGTAATTAATGCAATATTTTTTAAACTTCCATTATAAGTATTCATCGCACTAATATATCTACCACCAGCTGAAAGAGAAATCATATCATTAATTGCATAAGAAACATTAAATTGACCAGCAAGATAAATTGATGAACCTTCAAAAGTCATATCACATTCATATCCTGTAATATTTCCCATTGCAGCTAAAGCAGGATTTATTGCACCAGCTGGAACTCCAACATATTGAGCAAAATTTAATCCAAAAGATGGTAATCCAGTTTTATAATTTGCACTTCCACCGCCACCAATTGGCAATACTGCCGCAGAAAGAGCTAAATTCCCAGTTTTATATGCAATATAAAAATCTGGAAAAAACATTGCTTGCACTTCACCAACATAAGTATCTTCGTTTAAAGCAGCATAATCATTTACAATTTCTTTTTCTTGAAAAATTGACTGATTACTCAAAGACACATATAATCCATCTTCTAATTTTGTTAATCCTGCCGGATTAAAATAGACAGCATCAATATCTGTTGATGCATTTCTGTTCATTGTTCTGATATAAGCAGCACTTTGATTACCATTATCAACAAGACCGGCACCAAACGCAATTACACTAATCAAAACCACCATTAATACTACACTAAGTTTCTTCACTTTTTCCCTCCTATTTTTGTTAAAAAGCTATAAAATATATATTAATAACAAATTAAATGCAAATTATTTCTTTTAAAAATACTATTACTATAAATATATTTAATTTTTTGCGTTTTAAATACAAGTATGTGACACAAATCATTTGTTTTTTATTCAAATTATTAGTATTATATCCACAACTTAGAATAGATTAGTAATTTAAAAAGGAGAAAACATTATGAAATTTAATATAAAAACAAAAAAACTGGTTTTGTTTTTGTTGTTATTTTTATTCCTTCTGCAATGTGTAAAAGTTCCAGATAAAATAGAACTGTTTAAATATGAAACATCATTTGATCTTTTTATGGCGAAAATCACATTAACTGGAGATTCATTATTTAATTCATTGGTAGAAGATGGAACAATCTCAAGCGAAATATATCCAGATGGCGATGGTGATGAAAAATGGTATGTTTTTAGAGATACTGTTGAAATTGACACTATTGCTGTGAAAGATGAACTTGCTTTCGATGATTTTGACCCACAATCATTTACTCAAAGTATAGATGATATTACTATTGACCCAATTTCAAAATCACTAAATACAGAACTTGGAAATGCTGAACTTGAGAATACTGATGCGGTAGAATCAGAAGCTATTAAACTAACTGATATTTTTCCACAGATGAATTCGGTACCAGATGGAACATCTACAACTATTCAAGAAGATACTGGAATCCCAGAACCAATTTATAGAGATATGAATTTTGACAATTTTACTGAAGCAACATTTACAGATGGTACAGTTGATATTGAAATAGTTAATGATTTGGTTATTGAACTTGGAATTCCATTAAAAATTTATTTATTAAATGCAGATGTTGACTCATCATATATTATAGGTAGTGATGGAGATACAGCTCTTGCAAGTTGGGACACAGGAATTATGCCAGGAACTTCAAAAACAGCTACTATAAGTTTGGCTAATAAAACAATTCCTGGAAATTATATTGTAAAAATAATGGGAGTTGTTTGTGGATCTGATAGTACTGTTATTACCGTTAATGATGCTTCAAAGAATTCTTCATTTAAAGTTATTGCAAGTGCAAGAGACTTAAAAGTATCAAGTGCAACTGCTGATTTACCTTCACAAACAGTAGAAGATTCTTCTGAAGTCACTGTTGACATCTCTAATTCAAATAAAATACAAACTGCCAAAATTAAGAATGGAACTTTAGAAATTAATATTGAAAATAATTTGCCATTGGATGCACAAATTGTATTATTCTTAGATAATTTAAAATCTCCAAATGATCAAATATTTGTAACAGATTCTATTTTGGTTATTGGCGATAACACAACAAATAAATATTATGATGTAAAAAATTATACGCTTAATCTTGATATTAATAACCCAATGATTTCTTATAAATATTATGTAAAAACAAAAGCAAAAGATAATACGGAAATTAATTCTACTGATAATGTTGTGCTTACCTTATCAATACACGGAGATACTGATGTAGATCCTATATCCTTTTCAGAAATAACAGGAAAATTTTCACAAGAGGCAATTACTACAGTTGATTCCATTGAAATTGATGAAGATACAAAACTTATAGATGCAAACTTTTCTTCTGGAAAATTAACTATGAATATCGTAAATAATTTAGGAATTGCAGCTGATATTATGTATCAAATTGATGAAATCATTGAAAATAACGGTGATACATTAAAATCAGAAATTTATCTTGATGGTAGCTCTACTCCTGTTGTTGATGAAATATTTTTAGAAGCATATAATTTACAATTCAGTGATGTTGTGGCTGGCGAATCTCAAATTATTCATTACACCAGTTCTGTACAATTAGATACTTCAATAATCCAGACATTATATTTAGATAATACAATTTCAATTGATTTTACAATGGAAGAATTAGATTTTTCTTATGTTGAGGGAATTATTGATTCTATGGAAATAGATATAGAGCCTATTAGCACATCAATAGATGATATTCCAGAAGAAATGGAAGGAATAGATTTTTCTAATATTGATATGGTGATAACACTTAATTCTGGAATTAATATTCCAATATGGTTGAATTTGAAACTTTCAGCATTCAATGAAGAAAATAATGATTCTGCAATTATTCACATATCTCAAAATATTACATCAAATCCAGTAATTGAGATTCCTAATCCAGAAGATTTGATTAATATTTTTCCAGATAGCATTACAGTATCAGGATCTTCTTTAATCAATGGACAGGGAACAATAGATGTAAATCAAAAAATTACTGGTAATTTAAGATATGAATTACCTTTAGAATTTACTATTGGCGATTCTATAATGATGAATGTTGATAACACTGAAATTGATTCTGTTAAAGATTTACCTGAAGAATTTTCTGCTTCACTAACAATTAAAATTGATAATAAATTCGGTTTTGGTGCTAATGCAAAAATTTATATGGCAAATGATACTTTAGATTTTATTAATTCATTTGATGATACAAATAAAGTTCATCACTTAGCAACACTTGATATTGAACCATTAGACACTTCTACAAATGTACTTTCATTACCAAAAGAGAATGCTGAATTACTAAAAGTAGGTGGATATATGAAATACGATATATTATTAAGAGGAAGAACTGATGGAGAACCTACCACATTTCTTTCCACCGATTCATTAACATTAATGGTGTATGGAACAGCTACCGCCTTAATTGATCCTGACTCGTTATTGCAAGGAGGTAAATAATTATGACTATTTTAATGAAAAACAAAAAATTATTAACGATTATTTTATTAGTATTACTTTCTTTAACTTTTAATTTGATAGCTCAAGATGACAATAGTAATGAGAATACTATTGAAAATGTTGATACCAATCTGGTTGAATTAGATTATTCGTTAAAAACAATTAATACTAAAGGTACAGTAAAAACTATTGATGAAATGCATCCTGAAGTTGTTGAATTTAGAAAAGAATCTTATGATTTACTTTCTGCAAATCAAGATTCTATTGATTATTTTGAACCTGTGGATTCTTCTGCAAAAGATCAAAAAATCGTCAATGAAATACCTCAAAATAACCATTTAAATAGAAGAGAAAGTAAATATTTGGAAAAATTAAGAAACAAACGGAAACATCGTTTAAGATTAATTACTTTAGATAAATCAGATATTATTTTTAGTAGAATAGCAAGGACTCCAGTTTCAAATTTATCAAATCCAGCAAATATTGGAATGAAAACTGAAACACTATCACACTTATCTCTAATTGCTACTCCCCTTCCTAACCTTTCTTTTGACTTTTCTAATTCATCTTTTTCGGCAAATACGCTGAACACTTATTTTAATGATGGTCGAACACTAACTCAAAATGAATTAGATGATTTTGTAGCCCTATTTAAAAATGACGGATTAGGTTTTAATACTAATATTGAATTACCTACAATTTTTTCAATAAAACTTCCACTTGTGTTTAGTTCTTTATTGATTAATATGGGTGGTTATATTAATGTAAATGGAGTTTTACCAGGAGAAGTGTTGGCAATTCCATTTCAAGGTAATAGAACACAGGGATTAAGCTTTAATAATCCATTAACAGGTGCAAAAAGCGACTTTGAAACTACTGCTTATGGTAAAACTACATTTGGTTTAGGCTCATTCTATACAATACCAAATATTCAAAACATTGAATTAGGGAATTTACGATTTGGAATGAATTTAAATTTATATTCTGGAATTTATGCAAGTGTTCAAGGACGAAATATTTCAATAAGTGTAGATGAGGAAACTGGTGATACATTTAGTATGGATTTGATTTTAACAGCTCCATTAGACAATTTTGCTGTCATTGAAGGTGATACATTAAGTGATATTGATATTGTAGAACCAAGCGTTGTTTCAAATGTGCCTCAATTTACTACAGGATTTGATTTTGGAATTGGCTTCCGAGTTCGTTTAAACAATTATGTTCCTTTACAAATGCCATCTTTCTTAAAAAATGATTTAGATATTCAACTTTCATTTAATGATATTGGTGCAAAAATACAAGTTGGAAATATGATTAAAAAAGAAATTTCTGTTTCTGGAAGTTATTTAGATCCACTAAATATTGATGCTGATTCAATTATGGTTTTTAGCGAAATAACAATTGATTCAAATTTTATTCATACAGAAAATATTGCAAGTAAAATGAATATGACTTTTACTTATCAACCAATTGACCAAATATTAATTCAAACAGGATTTACCTCGTTTTTAAGTGAAGGAATTGGATACGAAGAACAAACAAGAGTATTCATCTCTTTCAATCTCTATCCTGTTAAATGGTTATTCTTAAATTATAAAATAGAAAGTAGAGAAGATGTTAGACATTTTCAAACTGGTTTTGGGTTTAATACTCGTGTTTGGGACGCATCTTTTTATATTCATTCTACCGATAAATTTGGTTTAGTAGGATATGATTTTTCCAATGGAAATCTTTCTGGTAAAAATGTAACAATTGGTGAGGAAATGAAAGGGCTTGGTATTTCACTTAGATCAAGTTGGTATTTCTAAATTACCAATTAAAATTATGCACAAAAAAAGCGACAGTTAATTACTGTCGCTTTTTATTATATTTGAAAATACTCTATTTTTTGGTATAGAAAGTACTCAATATTAATTCCATTTGTCTTAAAATTATATTTTTATCCTGTCCTGGGGCCCACATTGTAATATCTATAAAATAAGTTCTATTTGTAACACCATCATAAAAATAAAATGTTGAAAATGGACCACCCATCGTTTTTTCTTCGTGTCCCCAAATTCCCCTCATATTATTAACAGATCTACCATTCCAATCAACTAACCTTGATGTAATATATTGTTTTTCGATATATGTTCCACCCATTATATTTTGCCCCAACCAATACCTCATTTTCCAAGCCCATTTAATATCTAGTATTTTATTAAAGCCACCATTTTCCCAATGAATTGTAATCCATCTATCAGGATTTGCACGACCTAATTGAATAATACGACCAGATTTATTTTCTTCAAGTATTTCAAAATCATTCGGAATTCTAAAACTAAATCCATAATCATCAAATAATCTTTCAGATAACTTAACCTGTTCCCCTTTATAATATACTTGATCGAATTGCCTTTGAATAAAACCATTTCGCAAACAATCAAAAATCTTACCTCCCTTTGTATTTAAAAAAGATTTTAACTCATCTTTATTATTTGCTGCTAAAACCATAAAATTCTGACGATGTGCAATTTTATCATATTCATTGAAAAAATTTCTACTCTTAGATTCTACCATTTTTATTCCTTTTTCCGGAAGTGCCGTTCTTACAAAGTTAGAGACTTCACTTGTATCATCTAATGTTGTAATTAACATAATATTTTTTGAATACTGATAATCTGCAAATTTTTCTATTGGAACCTGCACAAAATAAAATAATCTTTCTCTTTGTGGTGTTCTTATTATTTTTTCCACCTTAGAACTGATTAATGGTTCTATTTCACTCCATAAACTATCCTCAACGACTGTAACAATAAGATTTTCACTACCTTTAGTATATGGTTTATAATCACTATCACAACTAAAAAACAACATAATTGTAATCAAAACAAAAATATATTTTTTCATTATTCCTCCAATTCTTTATTATAGACATTCATTAATTATCATTCATTTTTTCTGTAATAATTTTCATATCTTTTTCTGTTTCAGATAGAATATTTTTACAATATTTACTAATTTCCACACCTTCTTTGTAATATTCAATAATCTCTTCTAATGGAATTTCGTTTGATTCAAGCATTTGAATAATTTCTTCTAATCTTTTTATCGATTTCTCAAATGTTTTTTTACCTTTTGCTTTTTTCATCTTTAATCCTATTTCTATTTGTGTACTCAATTTAATATCATCCTAATTTGATTCAACACTGTCAACAATACTTTTTATATTTCCATCGTACAATTTTATATCAATTTTATCACTTTTGTTAACATTTTTTGTTGATTTAATAACCTTACCAGCATTATCATAAACAATTGAATATCCTTTCTTTAAGATGGTATCCGGATTATATGCATTTAATTGTTTAATTTCATAATTTAACTTTGTAGAAACATTGTCAAATTTATTCTTGATATTATTCTGTAATTTTTCACTTAAACCATTTAAATGCTCTCTCCATCCATTAATAATATCTTTTGGTCTTTTAAAACCATAACTATTTACTAATTCACTATACTGCAATTTATCATAAGACAATCTTTTATTAACATTTTGAAATAATTGATCTTCAAATTGATTAATTTTTGTTTCTAAATCTTTCCAATAACGAATAGACAATTCACTGGCATTTGTTGGAGTTGTACACCTATAATCAGAAACAAAATCAATAATAGTAGTATCTGTTTCATGACCAACTCCTGAAATTATTGGAATATTTGACTTATAAACAGCCCTTGCCAATTTTTCGTCATTAAATTCCCACAAATCTTCGATTGAACCACCACCACGAGCAATAATTATTAATTCTAATTTTGGATAATTTTCCAATGTGTTTAATGCTTCAATTATTGATTTTGCAGAATTTTTACCTTGTACTTTTGCTGAATGTAAAACAATATTGATATGTGGAGCATATTCTTTGAACACCTGCAAAATATCTTGTAAAGCACTTCCAGTACGACTAGTAATCACACCAATATTTAGAGGATATTTTGGTATCGCTTTTTTGTTTAAAGAATCAAATAAACCTTCATTTAGCAATTTTTTCTTCAATTCTTCATATTTTTGAAACAGCTCACCAACTCCATTTTCTTTTATAGAATTAGCAACAAAACTATATTTACCTTGTGGTGAATACACAGATAACCTACCATGCAATATCACATTCATTCCAACTTTTGGTGAAATACTCAATTTATTTGCAGTAGATCTCCAAATAATACAATTTAATATCGAATTATTATCCTTAATTACAAAATATAAATGACCACTCCCATGTCTCTTAAATTCGGAGATTTCTCCTTCAATAAAAAACATAGGAATTTCATTTTCCAATTTGTTTTTAACCAACGATGTAACATCACTGACAGAAAATATTTTATGCATTGTTATTTAATAAAAAAATTTATTTATTATTAATTTATACTAAACATAAAAAATTAAAATAGTAAATTATTTCTTTTTCTTATGACGATTCTTTCTTAATCGTTTTTTTCTCTTATGATTCTTTATTTTTCCTCTTTTCCGTTTCTTTCCACCTGCCAAATTTCGCCTCCTTAGCTTTATTTATTCAAATTGTTATTTACTCTTTCTTTTAATACTTTTGAAACCTTAAATACTGGTTTATATGTTTCTCCAATCCATATTTTTTCTTTTGTATTTGGATTAAATCCATATCTTCCTTTTTGATGTTTAACAATAAAATTTCCAAAACCACGAAAATTAATTGTTTTGCCTTCAACTAATGAATCACTTACAGCAGCAAAAAAACCATTCACAACTGCTTCTGTTTCAACAGGTGTTAAACCAGTATATTCTGCTACCATTGATACAATTTCTGCTTTTGTCATAATTTTCCCCTTATCATTTATAAATTGCTTGAATAGTTGGATAAATATTAAACATTTTTGTTAAGTTATTTATATCGCCAAATAAAATATCCATAAGTGTCATTTTTTCTTCTTTTGGTTTTACAATTTTGGGATTCGTCCCTAAATTTAATTTTTTAGCCATTAAATCTATCGCATCTTGAGTTGTACCAATTACATCAATTAACTTATGTTTATGAGCCTGTTTACCCGTAAATACTTGCCCTTTCGCTAATTCTCTAACAACATCTAATGAAATATCTCTACTTTCTGCAATATCATCAATAAATTGTTCATAAACATCATCAACCAAAGATTGAAAATACTTTTTGTCGTCAGGTGTAAATTTTCTATATGGAGAACCTGCATCCTTTAACTCACCAGTTTTAATCACATTCATTTTTAATCCAATTTTGCTCATTATCTTTTCATATTCAGGAAAATCCATAATCACGCCAATACTACCTGTTAATGTAGATGGTAATGCAAAAATTGTATCAGATGCAATCGAAACATAATAGCCACCACTTGCTGCAATAGATTCCATTGCAACATATATTGTTTTATTATATCTCTTTTTCGCCCATTTAATCATTTCATAAATTTCTTGTGAAACTGCAGAACTTCCACCTGGACTATTGACTTTAATAATAATTCCCTTGATTGAATTACTTTTACAATATTTTTTTAATTGTGTAATAAATTTATCAGAATCAACAATTACACCGTCTAATGATAAAATACCAATATCACCATTGTTTGAAACACTTAAATTATTATCTCTACTGTTAAAATTAATTATCGAAATAATTACAATGATACTAATTACTATTAATGCAATAATATTACCTTTTCTCATTAATGAATCCTTATTTTATCCCCAGGAAATATTTTTGATGGTGAAATTTTAGGATTTAACCGCTTTAACTTATTGACAGAAACACTTGTCTTCTTTGAAATTCTTTCCAAACTATCACCACTGCGAACTGTATAATATTTTGTTGACGAACTACTATCATTAGAAACATAAATAACTATTTTTTGCCCTGGATAAATAGTTTTACCATAATAAAAATTATTCCATTTACGAATTTTTGAAGCTCTCGTATTATAAATTTCAGCTATACCACCTATTGTATCACCTTTTTTGATTGTATAAATAATCTTTCGTTCTGACGATGAAACAGAATGATTTGTTTTTTTTGTCCAAACAGTTAATTTTTGTCCTGGATGAATATAACCCTTTTTATTCAATCCATTCCAATTTCTTAAATTTGAAACACTTGTGCTAAATTTTTTGGCAATTTTTCCTAAATTATCACCTTTATTAACTCTATAAGTTACTCTATCATGACTTGATGAATAATTACGATATGTTTTTTGAGTGGACTTTTGCACATATCCATCTCCAGGAATAACCAATTTTTGTCCAATCAATATTGGCTGACGATTCTTTAAATTATTTGCAGACATAAGATTTCTCACAGAAACATTAAACATTCTACCAATTTTTATTAGTGAATCACCTCTTTTAACGCGATATTCAGAATATTTAACTTTTTTCACACTTTCATTTTTTGCAAGTGCTTCTTTAACAACTTTTTTTTGTCCCTTTGGAATTTTTAAAACATATTCATAATTAGGTGTTGAATGTCGTCTTAATTCTGGATTTAATTCCTTTAAAGATGAATATTTGGTGCTAGTTACTTTTGCAATACTTCTTAATTCTACACTATTTTTTACAACTAAAGTATCATATTCATATTTTTTTTGTTTTTTTGGAGGTTCAAACCCATATTTTTCAGGATCCATTCCAATTATCGCAGCTGCCAATACGGTTGGAACATAATTTCTTGTTTGTTTTGGTAATGAACTCATTTTCCAAAAATCTCTAGTATCATTATATCTTATAGCTCTTCTAATTCTACCTTCACCAGCATTATAAGCAGCCATAGCTAAATACCAGTCACCAAAATAATTATATAAATCTCCTAAATATTCTAATGCTGCATAAGTTGCCTTTTCAGGATCTCTTCTTTCATCTACCCAATAATCACGATTTAATCCGTACTGTTTTCCTGTAGCATAAACAAATTGCCATTGTCCAACTGCATAAGCATAAGAATATGCCGATGTTTTAAAACCACTTTCTATCATAGATAAATATAATAGTTCTCTTGGCATTCTTTTTTCATCAAATATTTTATTAAATATTGGTTCATATTTTGTTTGTCTATTCAACCATATTTGAAAATTTTTCCTTCCGGTTGATTGAAAATAATCCATAATTCTTTGAACTCTACTATTTAAAATTATTGGAATATGCCCATCTCTATCTTCTATTATCTTTATTTTTTGATCGGAACCAGTAGATATGTAATCTTCTGCCAAATACTCCATAGATTCACGCATATCTATTACCGTAAACTGATCATGTATTTTTGCATCATCTGGAACAAATTTCTTAAAATCGAATATCAAACGATTTGTGAAACTCTTCAATTCCTTATATTCAATTTCATCTAAGTTATTAAATACTTCAATATCAGACAATGATTCAAATGTTAATTTTAACTGTAATGCCACCTCAACTGTATCATTCTCATGTAAAGCAATAAGTGCATCAGCAAAATGTATTTTTGCTTCATTAAATAAAGATAAAAAACGATCACTTTCCATAGCAGATTCAACAAAATCACTATCACTTACAGCATCGACAAAATCACTATCATTTACAGCGTCGATAAAATCACTATCGTTTTTACTTGATTCAACAAAACCGTCATCATTCAGGGTTGAATCAACAACAACATCACTACCAATTAGAGATGTACTTGAGCATCCAAACGAAAACAAAACAATCAACACTATTCCTATTTTTTTAATCAACACTATTCCTCGTCTTTAAATTCTTTATAATTATTTTTCTCTAATTTTCTATTACATATTTTCTGGTGCTTCAATACCTAATATGTTTAAACAATTTGCAAATATTATTTTAATACTTTTTATTAACTTTAATCTAGCTTTTGACAACTCTTCATTGTCTGTTACAACTCTATGTTTCTGATAAAATTTATGAAAATGCGAAGATAATTTATGTAAATAATTCGCTAAATGCATTGGTTCTAAGGTAGTATGGCACAATTTCATAATTTCTTTATATTCAGACATCAGTTTCATAATATCTACTTCTTCTTTTTCTACTAACAATTTAACATTTCCATCATCAAATGAATTTATATTCTTTAATTTGCTATGTTTAATAATATTCGATATTCTAGCGTGTGCATACTGTAAATAATACACAGGATTTTCATCTGTCTCTTTTTGTGCCAATTCAATATCAAAATTTAGATGTGAATCCATATTTCGCATAATGAAAAAATATCTAACAACATCCTTTCCTACGATATCAATTAATTTATCTAATGTAACAAAATCACCCTTCCTTGTTGACATTTTTATCTTTTCATTATTCCTAACAAGAGTAACAAATTGATGAATCAATACATGAATTTTTGATGTGTCATAATTCATAACTTTCAATGCCGAAATTACATCAGGATAAGTCGCATGATGATCCGCACCAAAAATATCAATTATTCTATCATAATCTCTTGTTAATTTTTGTGCATGATATGCAATATCCGGTAATCGATATGTTGGCTCTCCAGAACTTTTAACCAATACTCTATCTTTTTCTGCACCAAACTCTGTTGTTTTAAACCAAATAGCACCATCTGATTTATAAGTAACACCACTCTGTTCCATTTTTTTCAATGTTTCATCAATTTTACCATTCTCGTATAAAGTTTTTTCATTGAAAAATACATCATGTACAATATCAAGTCTTTTTAATGTACTTTTAATTGAAAATAGTAAATTCTCTGTAGCATAATCTATAAACACTGTTTCAACAAAGTTATTTTTATATTTTTCGCCATATTTATTTAAAAATAATTGAGCAATATCTATAATATATTCACCCTCATAACCATCTGTTGGAATTTCTAATTTTTCCCCAAACAATCCCATATAACGAACATACAACGACTTGCCAAGTAATCGCATTTGTCTGCCAGCATCATTAAAATAATACTCTCTTGTAACTTCATATCCGTTCCATTCAAGAATTCGAGAAACAGCATCTCCTAAAACAGCTTGTCTTCCGTGACCAATGGTTAATGGACCTGTTGGATTAGCACTAACGAATTCAACTTGAACTTTTTTATTCTTACCAATATTTGTTTTTTGATAATCATCTTTTTCCAATAAAATCTTTTCAACAATATTTTGATAATAGTTATTATTAATAAAAAAGTTAATGAATCCAGGTTTTACAATCTCAATATTATCAACACTTTCAACATTTTTTTTTTGTATTTCTTCTACAATATTTTTCGCAATAATCATCGGATTATTTTTAAGTACAGAAGCCAATTTTAAGGCAATATTTGAACTAAAATCACCATGTTTATCATTGTTTGGTCTTTCTATTGAAAAATCTATTGATTGATTATTAACCGATTCTGAAAATATCTCATTTATTGTATTTTCTAATAATTGCTTAATTGTATATATCATTTCACATCAATAATTGTTTTCTGTGGCACATCTGCCCATAAGTTTTCAATATCATAATGTTTTCGTGTTTCTTCATTAAAAATATGACAAATCACATCATAAACATCAATCAATATCCATTCGTCATTATCATAGCCTTCAATATTATACTTATTTACATTATTTTTTTCTAATTCATCAGCAATTTCATCAGCAATTGCTCTCATTTGCAATTTATTATCTCCATTACAGACAACAAAATAATCTGTAAAATCAACTTTACTCTTCATATCAAGAGTTGTAATATTTTCAGCATTTTTTGCAATAGCAGCATTAACTACAATTTCCACTAACTGTTTAGAATAATTTTTACTATTTATCTCTAATTTACTCATCATTTCCTTTTTTATTATTTACTCTATTACATTAAAAGATTTATACGGTAACAATTCCTTATAATCTTTACCTAAAACTACAGAAATATCACAACTAACCGATGGTGTTGTGGTTTTTAATACAGTATTCACTTCAACTCCAAGCAATTTTGAAATTACTTTTGCCTTTTTATAACTATCTGTATGCAAATGAATTACTGTTTTTGCATAATTAAAATTATCAGCATTACCAACATTAATTACATCTACTCCCTTTTTAGTAAAATATTCCTTATATTGTTCACATACACCACTTTCGCCATTCCCATTAATCAACTCAATTACAACATCAACATCTTTTTTCATTTTCTCCTGAATATTCAACTTTGCCATTGGAATATTTTCTAATCCTCTTGAAAAATAATCTTTATTATTTTCTACTCTTGCCTTATTATCAACTATTGATGAATATAAAAAAACAAAAACAATAACTATCATTGCCCCTGCGATACTATTTAAAAATATTGAACTATTTTTTTTCTTTTTTATCTTTCTTCGTTTTGCCATATTGAATTAGCTCCATAATAATAAAGTGGGTTATAATAATTATATCTTGGAATATTACTCATTCCAATTGAAATTATTGAATTTTCTGAAATTTTGTATTGTAATTTGGTATCAAAATATATGCCATTATTCTGATTTCCAATCGATTGCATTAGTGGATTAGAAGAAAATGCTTGTTGCCTAAGAATTACATCACCACTTATGTTTATTTTTTCAGAAAGAGGGAAATAAAACTTGTTATGATAAGAAACAAATGATTCATTTCCTAAAGACGAGCCTCCCATTGACATTGAAATAGAGTGTTGCATTTTAAGATTATTAATATTTAAAAAAGAAGCCATATCATTATTATTATTAATCTGCACACCTAAATTTCTATATAAAAAGCTATCATCATTATCGGCAAATTGTCCAAAAACGGATATTGACATTAATAAAATTGTTAAAAAAATTTTCTTTTTCATAAATTTTTCCGTAATTGATTGTCTGCATCTTGTAATTGTTGGATAGTATTTATTCCTTGTATTTCATTTGGATTATTTGCAATCTGTAACACTATTTTTTTGTTATCCTTCACCATTAATGGTAACACTTCTGTCAAATAATATTCCCCTTGAGCGTTATCATTATTTATAAAACGCAAATAGTGAAACAAATGTTTCGATTTAAATATATATATTCCAGAATTAATCTCTTTTATCTTTTTAATTTCATCATTTGCATCTTTTTCTTCAACTGAATGCGAATAAGTATCATCTGCTTTTCTTATTATTCTTCCATATCCTGTTGGATCTTCAAAAATTGCCGATAAAACCGAAGCATCTGCTTTTTCTTTATTATGTTTTTCAATCAATTTTTCAATTGTTGCAGTAGTAAGCAAAGGGACATCTCCTGATAATATTATTACATCACCATCCCAATTTTTAAAATTTTCAGTTGCCATTTGAATTGCATGACCAGTTCCCAATTGTTCCGATTGAATAGCAAATTCTACATCTCTATTTTTTAACTCTTCGATAACCATTTCTTTTTTATATCCAACAATCACAACAGTTTTTTCCGCACCAATACTTTTTGCTTGTGAAACAACCCTTGATATCATTGACTCATTTAATACCCTATGCAACACCTTTGGAAGCGATGATTTCATTCTGGTACCCTTTCCTGCAGCCAAAATAATTACACCTAATTTATTCTTATTCATAATATTCCCTATTATATCTTTTAATTATTAATAATATTATTATCTTTATCTAAAAATACAATTTGTGGTTTTAATGTTTTCTCTTCCTCTTCGTCTAATAATGCAAAAGACATTATAATAATTTTATCACCAATTTCACCCAATCTTGCTGCTGCTCCATTTAGTCCTATCTTCTTCTCACCATATTTACCCTTTATTACATATGTTTCAAATCTAGAACCATTACTCATATTTGCAATCAATACCTTTTCATATTCTCTAATATTTGAAGCTATCATAATCTCTTCATCTATTTCAATACTACCTGTATAATTCAAATTTGCTTCATTTATTCTTGCTTTGTGTATCTTTGCCTTTAAATATTCTTTTAACATAATCTCTTCTTATTTTTTTTATATTCACACATATTTTAATATACAAAATTATTATACAAAATTAAAAGTATAAATGAAAAAACTTTTATTTTATTTTATATGTATCTTGTCGCTTTTTTATAGCTAAAAATGCCGTGATTATAATAATACTAAATAACATACCTGGATAAAACGGTTCAATTGAAAAAAAATATTGATTACCTGAAACATTTCCATTAATAATTCCAAATATTAACCATAAAAATGAAATACTAAATGAACCAATCATAGAAATAATTATTATTTTTGGATGTATATTTTTTTTCGTAAATGCAAATATCACGGGCAATAAAATACTTGGAATTATTATTGAGCCAATTAAATACCATAATTTTATCACAGATGGAAATATAATGGACAATAACAAAGCAACAATTCCAGTTATTACATAACCAATTTTCACAGAATTATTTTTCCCTATTTTCATGCCTGATTTATAAAGAATATCATAACCAATCGTCTGTGCAGAAATAAAAAGGTATGAATCTAATGTTGACATTACTGTTGCAATTAAACCAGCAAAAAACAATCCCAAAACGCCAACAGGTAGAATTTTTTCTGCAATTAGTGGATAAGTATAAATTGGTTCAATGTCTGGCAAAAGAGTTCTTGCATATAACCCTACTGTTAATGTTAACATATCAAAAATTGCCCAAAATATAATACTAATTAATATTCCATTCCTAGCTACTTTTGGAGATTTTGCCGATGAACACCGTTGATGAAATCCCGGATCGACTATCGTCCACAATGCAATAAAAAACCATGAAAATAAATAGGTAATTGGTAAACCACCAGTTAAGGATAAATGCATCTTTGGTAAATTCAATTTAAACTGATCAATTATTGGATATTTAACAAGCAACATTACAAATAAAACCATAAAACCAGTAAACATTAATAAAAATTGAAAAACATCTGTCTGCACAACACTTTTAAAACCTTTTTTATACAAATAAATGGCTGATATTATAAAAATTGCAATTGCCCAAAATATATTACTGCCCGGAAAAATTAATGACAAAATAACTCCAACAATTAATAAATATGGTGCAGGTGAAATTAAAATAAATACAAAAAATGATGAAATTATAGATGGTGTCTTTCCATATTTTTTTTCAATCAATTCTGGGATTGTATAATTTTTATTTTTTTGAATTTTTTCTGCAAGAAATACAGCAAAAATAAAAGCAAATATATAATATGGAAATGAAAATATTACCCAATTACTTATTCCATATTGATATGTAAATTCGCCAACTCCAAGTATTCCACCATACCAAGTTGATACAAGTGTCATAACAAATATCGGAGTTGTAATTCTACGACCAGACAAAAAATAATCATCAGAACTATTATTTTTTGATTTTCTAATAAATCCTATTAAAAATAGTGTAATTAGATAAATAACAACAATTAATATATCAATATTTGAAAAATCTATCTTCATATTTTTTTATGCTGTGTTAAATTGTATATCATAATAATTTATTTTTTAATAAAATCTATTTTTTTAAAAATCTGCTTACCTACCTGATTTTCCTTTTTCAGAAAAATAAATTCAAGTGATGACTTAACATTTATATTAATCTTTTTAGCTTCAAATCCAGAGCTAGAATAACTGATTGAATGCAATTCATCATCAATATTCATAAAACCTTTTACCCTAATAATCGATTTTTTTTCTTTTAATACAAAAATTTTAAATTTTTCAAAATCTAAATTGTTTCTACTTATAATTGAAAATTTAGAAAAAATATTGGCATTATTTATTGAAATATTTTCTTTTATTTCTAAATAATCATTGTGCAATAAATCAAAATCAATTTTACAAAACTTTGAAAACAAAAGTTCAGCATCTTTATTTATTATTTTAATTCTTTCTTTGATTTCACGAAGTTCATTTTTTCCAACTAAATCAGTTTTATTAATTATAACAATATTCGCAGATTTTATTTGATTATGGATATTTGATATTACTTTTTCATGTTTAAGAAAATTTACAGAGTCAACAATTGATATTATTTTTTTAATTTCGAATTTATTTCTAAATCCAGATTCTTCTAAAATTTTTATTGCATTAAATGGATTTGTTATTCCACTCGTTTCAATTATTATTTTTTTATAATCAATTTTCGAATTTAATATAGAATCTAATGTATTCGAAAATGTTGTAATTAAGCAATTACAAAAAATGCTTCCACCAAAAATTGATTTCACACTTAATTCATCTTGACTTAATAAAACGCCATCAACATCATTAGCTGAAAAATCATTGATCAAATACAGAATATTTTTATTTTTATTGATATTTATATAGTTTTGGAGAAAAGTTGTTTTTCCACTTCCAAGAAATCCACTTATTATTGTAATAGGAATTTTATTTGTCATTGCTTTTTTCTTTGATATGACTCTTTATTGCATTTTCGACTTCATATTTGAGTGTAGTAATATCTGGAATTATCGAGCTGAAAACAACTCGCCCATTTAAACAAATCGTTGGAATTGCTCTAACTTTTAAACTTTGCATTGCAATCAATCCCTCTTTTTCAGAGATTTTATATTCATAAATTTCAACCTTTTCTGACATATCATTTGTTGCTTTTTTAACTGCATCAACCATATATTTGCAGGGCGGACACGAAGCGGAATCTAATGTTACTACTTCAACAATTAGTTTATTACTTTTAGAATAATCGTGAAGTTTTGCACTAATTCCTTCTTCAATTGTATCTTTTTTCAAAACTCTAGCAATTTTTTGTTGATATTCATCTAACACAACTTCCTTAACAGAAATTAAATTTGCTTCAGGACAGCCATAAGGCAAATCACATCCTGGAGACAAAATAAACCCTTTTTTTCCACCAATATCCAAACATTCTATTGTATTTTTTTTACAATCTTTTTCATTTCCAAATAATAAAACACTTGTTAATTTTAAAA
>JAOZRH010000113.1 GCA_029931905.1 Fidelibacterota bacterium | reverse complement strand
GATCTAAAAATTTTTTACACATATGAACTTGTCAACAATCTTTTAGAAACCACCGAAAAAACCGAACCACGAAAGTAGTTCTAGAAGTTTACATATTATAAAATTGGCTAGAAGTTGAAATACTTCTAGCCAATTACTTTTTTTAGAAGTTTTTATATTTATCGTAAATTATAAAGAAATATTCACGTTGAATGTTTCACAACTTTCTATTTCCTATCAACAAAAGAAGGAGGTATAAAAATCGAATTATCTTGTAGAAATTTTTTCATAGTTGTTGAAAATGTTTCATACTACATTCTTAAAATAGGTGTAGAAAAAAAATTAGAGAATTTAGAATTATTTATTGAATGTTGTCGAATATTAAATGATGATCGACAAATATTAGAAAATATTTACAACAATTGTATTGAAAATCCAACTAATAGAAATTTATTAAAAACTATAAGTAACGAATTAACTTGCAAAAAATATTTTAACTTAAATGAGAGTGAAAAATTTGAAAAAAATCTAAAAATATTTTTAGACCAGATTAAAAACAACGATGATAATTTCTTGGTAAAATACAAATTCTTTGATGAATTAGAAGTTACTATAACGGCGGAAATTTTAAGAAAAATCTATAAATTTGTTCAAGCTTTTTGTAGCAATTACAGTTTTATGGAATCTGTGATTCGATTACAATTAACAAATTTAATTGAAAAAGAAAATAATAAAGAAGTTGTAGTTAACAATGAAGTTCAAAACAATAAATCTATTGTTATCAAAGAAACACCAAGAAATGAAATAGACGAAATATTTGAATTATGTCTAAACACTTCTATAAAAATGTTTTTAGTTAATCAATTATTTAATTATCACATCATTAATAAGAATACAATAAAATTTGAAGATAATACTTTGTATTGTGGTGATTTATTTATTAACTCATATGGGATTGATTACACGTATCTAAATAGTCTAATATTAAATAATCAAAATGAATTAAATATTGACAATATAAATCACGTTTTATTAAAACTTCTACAAATGTGTTTAGATGAAAGATTTAACTATAGTAGAATATTTTTATTTTTAATCAGTAATTTGATCTTACTCTATTGTATTAGATTATTTCTAGAATATTATAGAGAATACACACTAAATAAACTTTATGAAATATTAAATAATATTCAAATCCAAGAAAGTCTAATCAACAATGCTATTGCTAAAAATAAAATATTAGTCGGATTTAAGGATAGAATTAAATTTAAATTTATTAAAAGTTCAGATAATGACAATAATCAAGAAACTATTGATAAAATTAAAAAATTAGGTGAAAAATTTGATCACCTTAAAAGTATCGATGCTGACACATTTATTAAAGAAATTCTATCTGGGTTGAGAGAACAAAAAGAACAAATTATAAAATTACCAATTTCAAATTTTAAAACTTTGAATATTAAAAATCTCATTAACAACTCACCTAGAAAAGATATAAGCCAAAATCTGTTTAATTTAAAAAATATTCACACTAATCAAATTAAAGAATACGAATTCTTGGAATATAAGATTAATAAATCTAATAAAATCACAACAGAGAGTTATGATTTAATTTTAAAATATATTAAAGACCCAACAATAATGTTAACTTTAGAACCGAATAAAATCAACATTCCTAATAGTGTACTCAAATTATTTGATTTATTAAGTAAAGAAGTATTGAATACAAATATAATTCAAAAAGATAATATTAATACTTTAGAATATTATTTAATATTGAGAAATAAAATACCAAATATAGAAAAATTCAACAACATTATAATTTTTTATATCATATATCAATGTATTATTCCATTCAGTATCGACATGCATAAGAATTATATTTTTGAAGATTGTTTTTTGCTATGAACCTTGAAAAAATTATATCAAAAATATATCCACAATTAGGACATATTAGAGTTACCATGGACATAAATCAAAAAATAATGGTTCACCAAATATTCATGGACTCTCAAAACAAAATTTGTGTCAAAAACTATTTTTTAAAAAACATTGATCCTGAAAATCCTAATATACAAGATATTAGGTATCAAATACAAAAACAAATTATTAATAATTTATGATCTATGATCCACGACCAAATTAACTCATATCAAACCAGCTTACAAAAAATCCAAAAAATTGTTTTAGAATTATATCCACAATTAGAACCTATTACTGTGTACCCATCAATAGATGATAACGGAATTTCTATCATTATCAAAACAAAAAATAAAGAATATACCTTAAAAGGACAATGGTTGTTTGCTAGCAAAATTAATCAAGAAAAAATTAAAAAAGAACTCAAAAAACAATTTTTTGAACAGCACTAGGAGAATATTATGAATCAAAAAAGAAACCTTTTAACACTATTATTTCTAAGTATAACATTTATGTGTTATTCTTGTACCAAAACAGTTGGTATGCCGCCTGACAGTCTAGCATTTGCTAAAACAAAAGTTGACGAATACACTAAATCTATTCAAACTTTTGATACTGCAATTCAGGCTTTAAGAATCAAAGCTAAATCATATGATGAATTAAAAGAAATAAATCAAATAGATAAAACTTTTGTTCAATACGTTAATGAAGTCGAAAAATATACCGATAAAGTAATAGAATGGGAAAAAAGTGGAAATCGTCCAGAAGATTTAGACACACTAATTCTCCAAATTGAATTTTTACGAAAAAATTTGAGAGAACAATTAATCATTAATACTGCCTCATAGGAGAGAACTATGGATCCTATGACAATAATAGCTATTATTAATGCAACCGAATCTGGTTTAAAAATGTTAAACAGTTTAATGGAAGAAAATGAAAATGCTCTAAAAATTAATTTAGAACAAAAGAGATTAATACAACGTCAAATTAAAGAAATGGCTAAACTCCGAATCAAAATGACAGAAGAAAAACTCAAAGAAATGGAAAGAAATCAAAATGTGGGGTAGTTATGTTGTTTTTCCAAAAATTAATTTAGGAATTTATGTACCTAGAGCTAATAAATCAGATATTAAAGAAGGTCTAGAACGGTTAGATAAACATAAAGATTTAATTTTTTCATATGATTATAATGAAAGATTAATTGATTTAAATAATACAAAAATAACAGACATAACTTTAGATCAAATTTCAAGTATATTGTGTTGTTATCATAATTTTTGTGATTTTTTACAAATTGATCATTTAATACAATTATTATTAATTTGGACTCTAAAAGAAATTCATAATGATATAATGGAATTTGTTGATGAAAATGAAATCGATAAATGTGGAGAGGATTTAAATTTATTATGAATGATATTTCCATCATAGTTCAAAAAGCGACTACTGAACGAAAATTATATCTGGTACATTGGAAGTGTCATGGATTTTATAACCATGTAAATGAATTGGGAGCATTAGAGAAAAAAATATACAGAAGCAAACAGGATTTAGATATTGTTAATGGTTTTGATTTAGATGATGCAAAAATATTTTTACACGATTTATTAAGAGATCGTGGTCTTTATATGGATTTTGATGATCTTGAAATTTTAAAATACAAGTGTTATTCTGTGTCAAATTTAATTAATAAAATTCAAGATGAATATGGAAAAATATTCAATACAAGAAAAGGTTTTTAAAAATGATTTTAACGGCGAGAATCAATCTGTTCTCGCCGTTTTTTCTATTTTCTATTCATTTTTTTAATAAAGAAATCCACCACAAAGGTAATGAGTTTTTATGAAAAAAATATTATTTTTAATGCGAAAACTTAATATTCTCCAATACGAATACGAAAGTAGATTTTGGAATTTTCGTATTTTAACAAATCTAAACATTTCGATTAATGGTATCGAATTTGATCATTTTGTTGAAGAATGTTGGATAGGTGATTGTCATACTTCTGAAAAGGATTTTTTAAATTTCATTATAAAATATGATTACTACAATGAAATTATTTATGATCTTCAAAAGAAAATAATAACCCAAATATAGGAGGAGAAAACTATGATCAACTATTGGACAGATCAAGAAGAAAATCGTCTTCTTGATTTATGGAGAAATGATGTACCTGTTAATGAGATTGCAGAGGTGCTAGAAAGATCACCTTCTGCAATATATAATAGAATCTACATTCTTAGAATTTTAGGAGAATGTGGAGCTTGGTATAGAAATGTACCAAAAAATGATCCATCTATTGAATCATATTCAGAATGTTCATAACATTCTTTGCTATTTTTAAGAGGTCAAAATGAAATATTTTTTAATAATATGTTTAATAATTATGGGAGTTGAAGGTTTTGTTATATATGAGTATGATCAAGTATTTCAAAGTAAACAAAATAAGTTTACTGAATTGAATAAACAGTTTGATTTTTTAAAAAAACAAAATCAGGATTGTGAAAAACAAATCATGATTCTGAGTAAAAAACAGCTCAATCCAAAATTTGTAGATTGGGCTTATAAGAACAGTTCAAAAATATCATATAATCAATGTAAGGACATCGTTGAATTCATCTTCAGCAATGTTAGATTCCCAATTTTTACACTGGCTTTAATACAACGAGAAAGCAGTATCAATCCTCTTGCTGTCAGTAGTGGAAATGCTAGAGGATTAGGTCAAATTATATGGTCTATTTGGAAAAAAGATTTACAAGAAAATAATCTCGCACACGAACAACGAGATTTGTTTGATTGGAAAACAAATCTAATGTGTGTCGATTATATTATTAAAAAAATGCACAATCAACATAATGGTGATTGGGACAAGGTTCTACGTCATTATGTTGGCGCAGATAACAAAAAATATATCTCTGACATTTATCGAAATATTGGAGAGTTAACCCTCTTAGATGAAACATATCCGGTTTCATCTACCAATGTTCAAATTTAATATTCTAAGTTTTTATAAAGATATTAAACGAACAATCTAAAGAGGGAGATCCGAAAATCCTCCTCTTTAGAAATTTTCTTAAAAGGGGGGAAAACATCATGGGTCCAAAACTTGATCCGATAACTGGGAGATAATCTAATAGGGGGAGGTAATACCTCCTCCTTTTATATTTTCAAATAATTATCAGGAGAGCCAAAAAATATGTTTAATTTTAGTGATATATTAAAGTTCCCAGGAATGTATAGTAAACGGGAAGAAAAAATAAGAAAGGTAAACCTCCAATTAGCAAATGTTGAAGAAAACGATAATTTGTTAACCTTAGGAGGTGTGTGTACTTCACAAAGAAATCAATATGGACCAAAAATAAAAGTTCATAAAAATGGAAAAGAAAATCTAAATTTATACTATCCAGTTAAAATATTATGTTCGTGTGAAAGTTTTAAGTATGAATTCGCTGGAGCTTTATTAAAGGTGAATGCATTATTAGAAGAAGAATATTTCAAATACAATATAATGATGCATAAACCAAGAAAAAAAAATATTTATCAACTACCAAGTGGTTGCAAACATATTATAGCATTAGCACGCCATTGTTGGGGTAAAAAAAGTATTAAAAATTTTGGTTTAATTCCAAATGTCATGTTACAGAGACAATATATGTTTCTGACAATGCAAGTATCAATGATGAATTATAATCCAAGAGATCCATATCAAATGATGGAACGAGCAAAAATGTTAAAAAGAATGCGTGAACAAATGCATCTTAAAAATCTTATAAAGTAGAAAAGGAGATTTAATCATCGTGGAAAAAATAGATGTGAAAACAAACTTTAAAGATGGACAAAAAATTCAATACAAATTAACTGCAACTGGAGAAAAGAGTGTGTGTTGCATTATAGAAAATGAATTAAAAATGATGCACGGAAGAATTTATTATGTACCTATTAATTGTGATAAAAATAGTGACGATTTTATTATTAAAGTATTATCAGATTATTCTGAAAATATTGATGTTCGATACATTAAAAAAAATGTGGCATGTTTAATGCCTTTATGTCATAATATAAAAATTGGTAATAATGAAAAATTTTGTGAGCTTTTAATTTAACGGCGGAGAGATTAAAAATGCCGATTAAAATACCAGAAGATGTAGAACAAAATTTAAAACGGAAATATCCGGAAATTGATATTAAAACATTCATAAATTCTTTATTTCAAGAAATTTTAGATAAAGTATTTAGAGATGGTGCTTGTCCTATTTCTGGTCTTGGTAAATTTATAGCATTTGTAACATATTCGAGTCGAATTAATTCTAATGTTGTTCGATTCAAATTTCGTCCAGCTGCTCCACTAATTAAAAGAATTAAACGTGACCAATATTTATTAGAAAAACTTCCTGTAAAGGCAAATGTACCATTTACTGAACAGCATGAAGAAAAATGTAAAGATAAAAGAGAAATTAAAAACATCAATTTGGAAGCACAAATTCAAATCAATAAAGTTGTTAGAGAAAGAACAAAAGAAAATTTAGTTTATAATAGAATCTTAGATATAGTTGAAGAAAAGACTGATACTAATACTTCTACTGGTAAGAAAAAGACCTCTGAATTGTTAAACAATAAAATTGACGAAATTTTAAGTCGAGAGAAAATCATT
>JAOZRH010000278.1 GCA_029931905.1 Fidelibacterota bacterium | reverse complement strand
AGAATATTTGTAAATATTATTTTCGTTCATTTTCTGGTAAATTATATCATCATTTTCTTCTGAAAAATGTGGTTCAATTTCAATAATATTTTTTGTATTTGTTATTTTTTCGATATTTTTCCCATCATAATTTATAGAATAAATATCACTATTTAATATTTTCAAATCTTCAATTTCATTTTTTATATAAACAATTTTTTTTGAATCACTCGACCAATCAGGAGAATTTCCAGCACCTAAATTGTACATTTTTTCATCATCAATATTATAAACTTTTATCATTCCATCAATGGAAGATAATACGATTTTCTTACTATCTTTTGACCAAATTGGATTGTAATATCCACCCTCTGAATTAGTAATTATTTGTCTATTTTTTGTATTCAAATCCAACAACCACATTTGATCGTATCCGTCATTATAGACAATAAAATTGCCATCAGTTGAGATTGGAGCATTGTTTGAATAATATCCTAAATTTATAATTTCAATTTTATTTTTATTATTAATAAATATATCGTCATTAATTGTATATGCGTAACTGCCGTCATTAGTGAATGTTACCTGTCCACAATTAAACACATAATCATGAAGTAATTCTACTTTTCCACTTGCAATATCAACAATTGCTGGTGCTTCCATACCGCTTTCATTTATTAATTTAAAACCAATTAATTTTTTATCAAACGACAATGAATAAAAGTTTCCACAACCTCTACTTGAAATAATTTCGCTTATTTTACCATTTTCATTTAAATAGATTGTAGATGCCATTTTATCTGTATAGATAATCCCCTGTTGACTTTCTTTCACAAATCTAATATTGTTCGCATTTAATAATGTAAATACACACATAAATAATATTATTTTAATTCTCATCAATTATTATCCTTATTATTATTATTTTGTTAAATGATTATATTTATTAAATGGATGGTAACTTGCCTATTTCAGCTATATTAGTTATCCATCAATAATAATTTTTTTGCCAAGATATTTTGGATCTTGTCCAACAATTAAATCAATAAATACTTTTATTCTTGCAAATACTTCTCTAATTCTTGTTCGCATACATCTGTTAATTGAAATATCTTTTGCATTAAATCCAATTGCTTTTATCCCATTTTTTCTGGCAATGAAAACAGCTCTTGCATTATGAAATTCTTGAGAAATTACAGTCATTTGATTTTGTCCAAAAATCATATTACATCTTAAAATTGAATCCCAAGTTCTAAACCCTGCATAATCAAGATAAATCACTTTTTTAGGAATCCCATATTTAATCAATTCCTCTCTCATTGTGCGTGGTTCATTATAATATTTTTCACTATTATCGCCACTTAAAATAATATATTTTATTTTTCCACATTTATATAATCTTGCAACTGCATCAATTCTATTTTTGAAATAAGGGTTTTGTTCTCCAGTTAAAAAATACTTACTAGTTCCAAGAACTAACCCAACTTTATTGTTAGGAATTTTTTCTATATCATTATATAAATATTGTTTTGATTCATAAATAATTGCCAAATTCATAGCCATAATAACAACTACAAAAGCTATAATTGTGATAAACAAAATTTTAAAAAGTTTTTTCATATTCTCAATTTACAATTTTATTATTTTATTTGCATTGATTTCTATCACATAGTTAAAATAACTTTTTATAATTAATTTTACAATCTTTTTATATTTTTTTAAAATGGAAAACATCAAACTCTAAAAGAATATTTACCACCGAGTTCACTGAAAAATTACGAGCCGAAGACCGACGAAGTCAATAAAATTAGCTTTACCGCTAAGACG
>JAOZRH010000277.1 GCA_029931905.1 Fidelibacterota bacterium | reverse complement strand
AGAATAAACTTGTAGTTTTTGAAAGTAAAAGATAGAGAATTTACAAAATTTCAACTGTCCCCAATTTGGGTACGATTGAAATTAACGGCAAAAGATGGTAAATTTTCTAAATAATGAAAATTTGATAATTGATAACAAGGAAGAAACAATTTAAATGAAAAAAACTAATATACACAAACCAATTCGTTGGGGCATTATTGGATGCGGTGCAGTTACAGAAGTGAAAAGTGGGCCTGCATATCAAAAAGTTGACGGATTTCACTTATCAGCTGTTATGAGACGAAACGGTGAACTCGCAAAAGATTACGCAAAAAGACATAAAATCGAGAAATATTATTCTAATTCTGATGACATTATTCACAACAAAGATATTGATGCTGTATATATTGCAACACCTCCCGATAGTCATAAATATTATGGATTGCAGGTAGCCGAAGCGAAAAAACCTTGCTGTATTGAAAAACCTTTATCACCCAACTATGAAGATAGTTTGGATATTTACAATGCCTTTAAAGAAAAAAACACTCCTTTATTTGTAGCATATTATCGCCGTTCATTGCCTCGTTTCATTAAAGTAAAAACATTGTTAAACAATGGCGAAATTGGTCAAATTCGACATATTTCTTGGCACTTGAATAGTCCAACAAAACCAATAGATTATTCTGATGAATATAATTGGCGAACGGATAAAAACATTGCACTTGGTGGATATTTTGATGATTTGGCTTGTCACGGTTTGGATTTGTTTGCCTTTCTTCTTGGTGATTTTGAAAAAGTTTATGGAATAACACAAAACCAACAAAATTTATATTCTTCGTTTGATGCAATATCATCGTGTTGGAAACATAAATCTGGTGTTACAGGTGCGGGCAGTTGGAATTTTGGTGGTTATTCTAAACAAGATAGTGTCGTAATATATGGAAATAAGGGCGAAATTACATTTTCAGTTTTCGATAATGTACCAATTATTTTACAAAACTCAGATCATTCAGAGAAATTTATGATAAAACATCCAGAAAACATTCAATTTTATCATGTTCAAAATATGAAAGAACATTTACTAAATAACAAACAACACCCATCAACCGGGGCCACTGCATTACATATCAGTTGGGTTATGGATGAAATATTGAGAAAAAATAGATAAGTAATGTAAATAAAGTTTACTCTAAAAAAACAATGATGTTTTTATTTTACTTTGCCGATTTTTCTTATAGCAACTTTTGGTTTTGCAATCTCTTTTCGTAAATTGTTTTGAAATTTGCTTTTAATTGGTGAATTTTTAATATTATCTGACGATGATTCGAAAGTATATCCTAAAGTTTCTTCAGGGTCCAAAACCTCATCTCCATATATTTCGTAAGTAGAATCCTGTTCATCTACAATTTTTACATCCCAAATATAATCTGAAGAGACATACCAAACATATGTTTCACCAGGACTAATTATATCATATCCAAGCTGATCATCTCCCCAATCATCATTTGTACTTACGGAAAGATGTACCTCCCAAACCGATAAAGACGGGTGATTATTGGTAATTTGTATTTTACCACAATTTGAATTAATTTGATGCAATACATCATCGCCTGGTCTAATTGTTTTCCATTTGGCATAATCAAGCAACCAATATCCTGTAGCTGTTATTAGGACATCTTTTTCATCACCATAAGCTATGGACCAAGTTTTAGTTTCGCTCTCCTCATTGTATGATAAATCGTCATACGGCACGCCATCAATTATTATATCAATTTGTTCGCTACTTTTATTTATTACTGTTAATTTTCCATCTTCACTACAAGATATTAATAGTA
>JAOZRH010000112.1 GCA_029931905.1 Fidelibacterota bacterium | reverse complement strand
AAAGGTCCTCTTAAACAAAAATCTTCTGTTGTTGATGCCCGAGCATATGAATATATGAAATGTAGATCTAATCCACTTTATTTCTCACAAACATATACATATGTTGAAGAAACTGGTGGAGCTTTAAAATTATCACCAGATTTAATGCATAATAAAGTTAGACGTGTAGTTCGAAGTTTAGTGAATTATCATAGATGTGTATTTATGGCAAGTCGTCAACTTGGAAAAGCTTTAAGTTTAGATACATTGATACCATTATATAATGGTAAATGGACAACTATGGCTGATATAATTGTTGGTGATATAATATTAGATGATAATAATAATCAAACTAATGTTATAGCTGTAACTGAAGTAATGTATAATCATAATTGTTATCGTATTAATTTTAAAAATGCAGATCCAATAATCGCCGATCAAGATCATTTATGGAAAATTGAAGTTAATAATGAAGATAAAATTTTAACTACAAAAAATATAAAACTTTTATTAAATCAATCATTAATTGTTCAAATTAATAAAAAAGTTGAAAATCAATCATATATTATTAAATCAATTACAAAAATTAAGTCAGTTCCTGTTCGTTGTATTCAAGTTAATAGTGAAAGTAAATTATTTTTAGTTGGTAAACAAAAGATTCCAACTCATAATAGTACTATTGCAGCAATTATGCTTGAATGGTCATTGATTTTTTATCCAAGAATTGAATGTGTTATTTTGAATTTTCAGAAAGATGCTGCATTAAAAAATTTAGACCGTATAAAATTTATACATAATCATTTACCTGATTGGATGCAAATACCACCAACAAGTAAAAGTGATATTAAAACTTATTTTACTTTAAAAAATGGAAGTAAAGTTCAAAGTTTTTATCCAACAACAACTCATGATCCAAGTACAATGGCTCGATCATTAACAATTCCAATACTTTATATTGATGAAGCAGCATTTATTCCACATATGGATAAAATTTATTCAGCTGCGCAACCAACACTTTCAAAAGCAAGAGAGCAAGCAACTAAACATGGTTATCCATATTTTCAGTTAATTACTTCAACTCCAAATGGTATATATGGTTCTGGTGAATGGTTTTATAAACGTTATTCAAATGGAATTGAATCTGATGAATTATTTATTGAACTTGATACTGGTTTTGAAAATTGGAATCCAAATATAGATATAGATCAAAAATTATTAGATTTATCAAAGAACTCATTTATTCGAGTTTCATATCATTGGAGTGAAGATCCTACAAAATCTGAAAAATGGTATAATGAACAAGTGAGAGAACTTGATGATGAACGAAAAGTAAATCAAGAGTTGGATTTGATTTTTGTTGGAGCATCAAATTGTATTTTTTCAGATAAAATATTAGGACAATTTAAGAAACAACAAAATTATGAAATTGTAAATTTTTCTCGATCACAAACAGATATGAAAGTATTTAAGAAATTTATTGATCCAATGGATTATTATATTATCGGTGTTGATAGTGCAAGTTCAACAAAGGGAGCGTTTGATAGTATTGAAATATTTACGTTTAAAAATTTTGAACAAGTAGCTGAAATCAATGTTAAATTAGGTTCACTTACAAAATATGGTCAACTTGTTGATGATGTTTTTCAATGGTTATATAAAATAGTTAATAATAGAATTATTCTAGCAATTGAAAATAATTCAATTGGTAAATCAGTTGTTGAACATTTAATGTATCATTCTGAAAATAATTTTAATTATCTTCCTTTTATTTATAAAGAATTAAATGCTAAAGAAATTGGCATTAATACAAATGTAAAAACTAAAGAATTGATGATAGCAAATCTTTACGATGAAATTAAAAATAATCCAACAATTATTAAATCTGAAATTTTAATAGCACAACTATCAACTATTGAACGATCAAATTCTGGAACAATTGCTAGTAAAAGTTATAGTGATTTATTTATGGCTAGTTGTTTTTGTGCATATGCCAGAAAACGAAAAAATTTAGAAATCATGCCGTTACTTGATTATAGTAGTGAAGATTTAGCAATTAATTTTTTACAAGAAATATCGGATGCAGCTAAATTTAGTGATCCGAAAATAAAAGTTCGTGAAGATAAATTAAAAGAAGAATATTTACATATTATGCCAGAACAGCAATCAGAAAATTTTAGTCAAATAGAAATGTTATTTCCATTTTCAGATAATGATGAAACTTTTGGTCAAAATAGTTTCTTTTAATCAATGTAGAAATCCTGGCGCTCTGCGCTAGGTAGTTCACTAATTAATTGAATCTTGCCGTTAATATTTATAGGAGATATAATGTATAAAAGTATTACAACACGAAATCAAAGTTTATTTATTTTAATTATTATACTATTTTCAATATCTGGTTGTTTAGGAGCAAAACCTTCAACACCTGAGGACAATGCTCTTACAATATTTAAAACACTTCAAACAGCTAAAGAATTTAGACATACTGGACTAAGTATTGTGGGGGATTTTTATAAGAAAGGTTTAGTAAGTGAAGATAATAAGAAAGAAGTAATTAAAATTGGAAATGAATTAAAAGAAATTATTACAGTTTCATTTGAATGTCTTGAAGTTTATATTAAAACAAAAAATGATAAATCATTAAATATATTAAATACAAACTTACAATTATATAATGAAATATATACTAAATTTAGTAATTTAATTATACCGTATTTAATCAAAGAAGCAACAGGAGACAATACTAATGGATGAAAAAATTAAAGTACAAATAATGTTAGCTAGTGTCGATGCATTATTTACACATGGTTTACCTGCAGCTGCAAGAATAATTAATAATTTAAATAATCGAAGTGAAGTTACATTAGAAGATATTGAGGAAGCAAAAAAAATGATTGACGCTGAAGATTACTTTAAATAAATTCACTAAATAATTCATATATAAATATGTAATTGTTATCTTTATTAATATTATAATTGATTTGGAAAATTTTTATGATTCAACGTGGAAAAGATAGACGTCAATTTACATATACAGCTTTTTTTCCTGAAAGAAGAAAAAAAATACGACGAAAAAGTGATAAAATTATAAAAAAAGGTGAATATGTTAAAATATAATTATCGTGAATATAATGCTGAAGTTTTACGTGTTATTGATGGAGACACAATTGAAGTTAAAATTGATTTAGGATTTGGTATATTATATCGGGATAAAATACGACTATTAGATTTTGATGCTCCAGAAACATGGCGCCCTAAATCAGAAAAAGAAAAATTAGCTGGAATTAAATGTAAAGAATATTTAAGAAAACAAATAGAAGAAAATAATAATCAAATAGTTATACAAACATTCAAAAAGAAATTTGGTAAATATAAGAGAATTTTAGCACGTATTATAATTAATGAACGTGATATTATTAATGAAATGATAGAGTTAAAGATGGAGAAAAAGTATGTCTTATAATGTTAAGAGTCAAATTTTCTTAAAAGAAGAAGTTAAAAATAAAGAAAGAATATTTGGCTCAACAGATAAATATTTTCCAGTTATTATTATTGATCAAAATAGTGAAAAACAAACAGCTTTATTTACTCAAAATCAAATTAGAGAAGCTATTAATAGAGCTAAACGTAATCCAGAAGATATTCCAGAAAATATAACTTTTTGGAAATCATTATTCAAGTAAGAATTATACAGTCTATTATATTAATATAATAGACTTTTTTATTTTTAAAAATAAAAAATGAGGTAATTTATGACACAATTAAATCAAAACTTATATGCTGAACAAGCTAGACAGAATCAAAAAGATTTTGATGAGAAAATTCGTCAAAATCCTTCAGATAATACAGAATATTATAAATCAAAAAATGAAATATTTAAAGAAAAAAGTAAAAGATTTATAATGCCTGCTATGAGTATTGGTGGTGGATATCGTGTTATAGAAAGTGGATCACGTGGAGCTAAAGATGCTTTATCTAAAGGCGAAGAATTGGGTATACTTCAAAAAGCAGCAACGTCACCTATTGGTCAAGCAATTGCTGAATCTTCTATTTTTGGTGGAGCGTATAGTTTATCAAAAGGTCTTGGACGTAGACAACGAATTCAAGAAGATCGTGAATTAGCTCCACAGTTAGGTGCTGCTGGTAAAGCAGGTCGAATATCAGGTATATATTCACAAGCTGGTACACTTGCTGCTCTTCCTATGATGGGAACAATGGCAATGGGGTTAGGTAAAGGGAATATGAGTGGTTTAACATCAATGGTTAGTGGAGGTTCACTTCCTATTCTTGGTGGTATTATAGCTGCTCAGATGGCTGCTTCATTTATGAAAGGTAAAGCTAAAATTAAGCTTCGTCCAAAAAAAACAAGTGAAGAACAAATAGTTCAACAATATAATGTTTCGACACAATTCCAAGGTCATGTAAATCGTTTACTTGCAAATGGTGAATTACAACCAGTTGATATGTTAAAATTACAATATCTTGGTATTATTGCAGATCGAGTTGGTCCACTTTCAGCTATTTATTCAGAAATGGATTTACAACGTAAAGAAAAAGCTGATGATTTAATGGTACCTGGTTATAATAAAACTATATCAGGTGATGATAATTTGGGTTTATTTGATCGAACATTAGATTTTCTCGAAGGTGGGCTTACTAAAACACTTGCAAAATATAATCCATTTGAACAAATTACAAGTGCAATTTTTGGTGGTGACTGGAATCCAAAAAAGGTACAGAATGAATTAGCTGAACAGTATGGATATAAAGAAATTGATGAAATGAATAAAAAAGAAGCTATGAAGTTCGGAATTAATGTCGAACAACAAAGACTTCTTAATACTCCTTCAACACAATTAATTCAATCTGCACCGAGTTATGAAACTAAAATGCTTGCAATATTATCAGGTAGTTTTGATATTGGTAGATTACAAGCATCTGAATTAATTGCAATGCGAAAAGTTGGAATGGGTGTTTCTGATAGTGCAATGTATGCTGGTAAACCATTAGAAAGTTCTGATTTTACATTATTTGAAAAATTTAAAAATTCATTAGATAATTTTAGTATACCTGGTCTTGATGCAATTAGTAATATAATTAAATTGCCACGCAAATCATGGGGAATATTAAAAGATATAACTAGATCAACTGTTGAAAAGGTTGAAAGTTTAACTCTTGGTAAAGCAGGTAAATTTAGTGAAAATAGAGAACAAGTTTTAAAAGAACTTGGATTACATAAATCATCAATTGAACAATCAACTGAATTTATTGCTCATGGGTTACCTGTTTCAATTGCTGAGTTAACACAGCTTAGTCAACAGAAATTAGATATGCTTCAGAATATTTATGATGTATCTAATTTACATTATCAAGCTTATAGTGGACAACTTCATACAAAATCTGAAGATAAAACTCAACGAATGGTTTGGGATGAGTTAGAAGCAAAATATGTAACTCAGGAACAACGTCAGAAATCCGATGAACATGAACAAGAACAAATTTTAAATTATTATCGTAAAGATTTTCGTAATTCTATTCCTGATATGTTAATGAAGACATTTGGTATTGGTGATGATACTAATGATCGTATGAATATAGCTGGTAGTACGTTTGATAGTATTCGAAAAACTTTAGGAATGGAATATGCTGGAAAAAATATTACAGATTCAATTGGTCATGCCCAAATTGCTCGTCGTACACCAGATTCAGCTATGGCTCGAAAAGGTTATTCTGAAGAACAATCATTAGAGGAATTACGACAACAAGAATTTTCACCAAAAAGGTCACTTAAAAATCTTGCAAGTAGTAGTGCTGTAGGTCTTGGTGGAATTGGTATGTTAGCTGCTTTATTAACTGGTGGAGCTGGAGCAATTCCTCTTGGTTTACTTGGAGGAGCGGCTGCTATAGGTGGAATTGGTACAGGACTTAAAAGGTCAATTGGACGGGATAAAAAATTACAAGATGCCTATTATAAAGATCGTGGATTTCAAGAAGGTGAGGAAATTGATGGGTATCGCGATTCTATAAAAGAAGTTAGGATTAATAAAAAATCGATTGCAAAAAGAGTTGTTGGTACTGCTATAGCAGGCAAAGTTGGAATGACTGCATTACCATCAATACTTGCAATGTTAGGTTCTGCAACAACTGGTGCTGCTGGAGCTGGTATGGCTTTAGGTGGTGGTGGTTTAGGAAGTCTTGCACTTGGTGGGATGGGTGCTTTAGCTCCTGCACTTGCTGTTGGTGGTCTTGGTTACGGTACATATAAATATGGAAAAAGTAAACTTGATAAATATAGACAGAATAAAATAGATCAACGAGAAGAAAATAAATTAAGTGATATTGAAATTGATGAAGAATCAAATATATATGAACTTCAAAAACAACAAAAAGATTTATTAAAAGAAAAACAAAAATTAAAAGATGATGAAAGACAAAAATTATTAGATGAACAAAAGAAACAAAAAAATAAACAAGAACAAGTTGAAACGCGACAAACTGAAGTAATATCTAAAGCATTGATTCCAATAAATGAAAATATATTAGAATTAAAATCTGAAACTATTGAAATAAAAGATATTCTTTTTGGGTTTAGTGAAACAAATTATAATCAAATGAATGAAATGATTAATTTATTGCCTAAACCACAAGAAAATATTATTACTAAATTAAGTAATGGACAATCAGATGATTATAATAGAGAT
>JAOZRH010000276.1:898-1837 GCA_029931905.1 Fidelibacterota bacterium | reverse complement strand
ACTAATTTTACTAATCGTAATCGGAATAACAATTATCTCGTGTAATTTGTTTGATAGTTCTGACGATGATAATTCTGAAAATGATAATTTGTTATGCGGAACTTGGGTGAAAGATAGCTCATATAATGATACAACTATACTAAAAAAATCAAATGAATTGAATGAAAATAAATATGGATTTATTATTTATTCAAATGGAGAATTCGTTGAAAGGAAAAATGCTGGGTGGTGTGGTACTCCTCCAATTTCTTATGCAAATTATGATGGGCGGTATATTGAAAAATCATCAGACATTTTAGAAATAACTATTCAAGAGAATGATTGGTCTGGTGAAAGTAGAACAAGAATAAATTATATTGAAATTATCTCAGTTGATTCAAACAGATTATTAATCAGACATATTTCTGCTCAAGAAATTGGCATGCAAAGAGAGCTTGATATATTAAATAATGATGTAACTATAGTTGATGTGGAAAGTTATTATAGTATGTATCAATATGGAAACACATTAAAAATGTATAATTTAAAAAATCAAAATACAGTTATTAAAATCAATATTGATAATGAGTCAGTAGATTTTAATATAGTTGCTGAAGTAAATATATTCGAAGAAAATGTTACTGAAAAATTGATCAATGGTTGGATAAATAATCAACATTCAGATGCAATTGTTCCAGAAGTCCCAAATCCTATTGGAACATATTCAATACCAGAACAGAGTTATTCAATCATATCCCAAAATTACATAAATCATACTGTCGGATATTATGGTGATGAATATGATAATTATGATATTAAAATACATTTTATTAATGTGATCAATGAGGGAATATATAATTTAAAAAGTTTCACTGCAGAAGCTTTAGTACACGTGTTAACTAAAAACATCAATAATCAATAAAAGATTTTGTAAAAGTTAAATAAATGAAGAAATTAATT
>JAOZRH010000276.1:0-888 GCA_029931905.1 Fidelibacterota bacterium | reverse complement strand
GTAACTGAATGGGGCGGGATTTTAAAATAAAATGAGAAAATATTGAAGAAATTAATTCTATTAATAATAATCGCAATGGTAATTATCTCGTGTAATTTGTTTGATAGTTCTGACGATGATATGTTTGATTATAATTCTATAGAATTAAGTGATTTTATAATTGATAATTATTATGAAGATGCAATGGAGTTGTATTTTCGTGAAATAAAAGCAGATTCTACTCATCCAAATTATAACAATCCAATATTTGATACAGATGAAATTGATAAAATAATGAAAATTATTCAAGTAGTTTATAATTCTAGTTCATCACAACGAGGTGTAGTTTTTGAAACTTATGATATTCATACACATCCAAGCCAAGAATTCAATACTTTATTGGTTGGTGTTGATACGAGTGCAACAGAAATAAAAAATTTTATCGCGGGTAATATTCCAACGGGCAATGATGAATTAGATAGTATTATTGTAAAATTTCATTTTGATTGTGTATGGGTATTCCAAATAATTCCTACCATTATTATTAGTTCATCTGAAAATTATAATTTATTCCCAATAATGAAAGCTTTAGAAAAAATTTCGTTAATTCACTATGCAGAACCGAATTATTGTGGTGGAGATGGAAATAATATTACATTGAACAGGGATATAAATTCGCCAAAAATTACATTTAGTCGTGGATATGGCGATTGTCCTGCAGGATGCACATCTCATGATTACTGGGAGTTTCAAATTATAGGAAGTCGTGCAAAATTTATTCGGAAATATTAATATTATTTAGGCATTCCAATCAATTTTACACCATTGCCGGGAACATCAGAATAAAACACTTTACCTTTTATAATTGACACACCAGTTGCAATATCTTTTGAAAGAAGTAGTGGACCG
>JAOZRH010000111.1 GCA_029931905.1 Fidelibacterota bacterium | reverse complement strand
TCAATATAAGCACTCCATGAATTAAGTGCATCATAATCATCATAAGAATATGATCTTTTCCCAGAATATAATCCATAATAATTAAGAGTTGAATCAAGTGTTAATCCTTCGCCCTTATCAGTATCGTAATCTACTTCAATTCCACTTAAAAAGTTGTTATTCATTGTTCCAATTTGTCTTTTGACTCTTCGTTGTATTTTACTATTAATTGACCAACTTTGACCAACTACACTTTTTTTACCGATATAACCGGGTTCCATTTTTTGAATTGTCGTATCGTTAGCAATTATTTGACCTGTTCCCGTTGTATCATAAAAAGTAGTGTCAATATTAACAAGCAATTGATCATTTACCCATTTTTCATTAAATTCCTTTTTATTTTTAAGATTAACTCCTAAATAAAATTTATATTTTTTGTCTTCTGTTTTTTCATATTTTGCAGACATATTACCCATTACTCTATAACCATGATCATAATCTCTTGTTTTCCACGGACCAGTTGCTTCTTCATTGTCTAAAGTTTTAGTAAAACTAGAGTTGAATTTTAATTTTAATTTATCAAAACTGTCGTTAATTGAATATGTTCCCTTTGCATAAATTCTATGATATTCGTCTCCATCAATTCGTAAGTTTCTTTCACTATATCCATAATTTAAATGATAATCTAATACAGTTTTTCCGAGTTTATGCCCATTACTGAAACTTGCGGTTTTAGTATCTGGATTCAATTTAGCTTTAAATTTTGGGGAAACCGAACCAGATTTTGTTTTAACTTTAATTATTCCATTTGCAAAGTTTCCGTATTCTACAGATGGAATTCCAGTAATAACTTCAACTGACTCAATATTATCTGCTGGTATAGTTCTCAAATCAATTCCACCACGACCAGACGAAGAAGCACTTCCATCATCGGACATTTCATTTTCATCTACAATTACAGTACTTCCAAAAGATTCCATAATTCCAGCTGTTCCACTAACCGAAACCGATCGTAAACCAACACTACTTGATTTTGATAAACCGGGATTATTAGATTTTTCAACTCCCGGAACGAGAGATAAAACATCTCCCAAACTTGATGCTTGCATATGTTCAACTTCACCAGAACTGATTTTTCTTGTAGTTGCAACCTCATTTGGAATGATTTCTTTTTCTTGTGCTTCCACTTCAACCCCACCAATCATAAAACAATATTCAAGATTTCGCTTACCCTCACATTTAATCAATTTTATTTTCAAATTATAAGTTTGTCCATCTCTAATTTTTAAGTCGAATATACTATTACTAAAAAAACCATCTTTTAGGGCAGCAATTTTATATACTCCAGCAGGGACATGTCGAATTTCAAAATATCCACTATTATCCGTCATTGATTCCATCTTAAAATCATCATTTTTTGGATCTTCTAAAACTATTAATGCCTCGTTAATAACCTCTTTTTCTGATTGCACAGATACTATACCTTTAATTTTTGCATCTTTAGAAAAAGCAAAAGTTATAGTACTAACAATAATTAACAGTATTAATGTTATCTTTTTTTTATAATCCATTTTCTCTTCTTTTTTTATTATTTCATAGTTCAAATATAAATTTCTAATTTAATTTAAAGCATTAATAACATAATAGCAATTTTTTTTTTGGATATTTAATAATTTTTTATTAAGTTAAATATCGTTAAAAATTTAAAATAAGTTTCTGCAAATATATAAGGAAAAAGATGGAAAATGTAATAGAATTAAGAAATCTTACACACAGATACGGTAACAAATTAGTTTTAAACAATTTAAATTTGTCAGTCGAAAAAGGTCGCATCTTTGGTGTTCTTGGAAAAAATGGAATGGGGAAAACAACCACTATCAACATCTTGATGGGATTTTTACGACCAACAAGTGGTGTTTGTAAGGTACTTGGAGAAGATTCACATAAATTAAAACCCACAACAAGAGCAAAAATTGGATTACTACACGAAGGACATATCGCTTACGACTTTATGACAATTAAACAGGTAGAAAAATTTTATTCTAATTTTTTCCCCGCATGGAAAAGAGAATATTATTATGAATTAGTGAACAAATTACACTTATCAGATAATCACAGAATATCTAATATGTCTTGTGGACAACGAAGTCAAATTGTATTAGGATTAATATTCGCACAAGATCCTGAATTAATGATATTAGATGATTATTCAATGGGATTAGATCCGGGATACAGATCGCTTTTTATCGATTATTTAAAAGAATTTGTATCTGTTGGAAACAAAACAGTTTTAATGACCTCACATATAATTCCAGATATGGAAAAAATTATTGATGATGCGATTATTATGGGACATCAAAAACTTTTACTTCACACTTCACTTAAAAATTTCAAAGAAACATTCCATTGTTATCAACTTAAAAGATCAAATGCTACAGATAATTTACACGCTGACAATACAATTAGTAATATTGAAACAATTAAAAATATAGTTAATCTGTATTCTTTTAAAGATTCTGAACAAATTAAAAAATATTTAAAAATACAAAATGTATCAATAAATGAACTAAAAGAAATACCATTAGGGCTTGAAGAAGCTTTTATCGGATTAACCGGAAAATATTAAGAGGAAATTATGTATAAATCGATTATTTATAAAGAATGGATTAAAATTCGTTGGGCGGTTGTTGTTAGCTTTGTCGCTCTTATTATTACACTACTATATGTTCAACTTGAAATTCGCCACTATATCGAATTAATGACAGCATTTACAAATTGGCTGTATATCATACAACGAAAAATGCTATACTATGAAATATTTAAATATTTACCACTAATAATTGGAACAGTAATTTCAATGCTTCAGTTTGTGCCAGAAATGAGCAAAAACAGAATGCGACTTTCATATCACTTGCCAATTTCAGAAAAAAAATTATTGTTATCAATGGCATCTGTGGGTTTCTTTTTTCTGCTTATCACATATGTAATTCTTGTTACTGGACTTATTCTAACAAGTTATATTTATTATCCTACAGAAATTGTTCTTAGTTTACTAATTACAATTTTACCATGGCTATTAGGCGGAATCGCGATTTATTTTCTTACTTCAACAATAATACTTGAACCATCTTGGACATATAGGATCGTATTAATCATTATCGCAATTGCTTTTACAAGATTATTGTTTATGGAAAGCGGATATAATGAATATCAATATTCAATATGGAAATATGCAATACCAGTTGTTTTCTTTCCACTAATGATATTTTTTCCAGGTCACAGATTTAGAAAAGGAATAAACTAAAAAATAAAGGAAAACAAATGTTAAATAAATTATCAAGATATATTATCATTTTATTAATTGTTATTGTAACCGCAATATATTTGCCAAATTTTTATTGGATGGTTTTTCAAAAAAATGTAAGGTCACCTGGAATTTATTACAGCCCCACTGAAAATGATTTTTTGTATAAACAATGGAATCGTTTAACTGGTTCTAAATATTACAATTCTGATGGAGAAACAATAAGTGATAGAGAATTTAGAATCGCTCTACCATTCTATTATTACAGCGATCTTGAAAAATGGGGAATTTTACCAACAAAAATTAAAACATTTGAGTTCGATAAAAAAAAGCTAAGAGCAAAGAGCCAAATGGTAAAGATCAATCAAAAAGATTTTCACGATCCACTTATTCAATTATGGCCATTAATTGAATCTAAACCAAAACATGCAAAATTATCAATGCCTAATGAATTTTTCAGAATAACAGATGAAGTTGAATTTATCAATCCAAAAACAAATACTATTATTAAAGAAATGACTAAGGATTTTACTATCGCTATGGTTGAAAAAGGATTTAAATTTCCACATAAATATATTTTTGGTAATCCAACCACTAGAAAAGCATTTGATGAAGGATATTTTATTGTTGATAACGATAATAAAACATTTCATTTAAAAAAAGTAAATGGGAAACCACTCTGTATTAAAACACCAATATCTAAAAAATTAGATATTAAAAGAATATTTGTTGGTGAAAATAATAGAAAAGAATTTTATGGATTACTATTTACAAAAACTCATGATGTCTATTTAATTACTTACGATAATTATAAATTAATTAAACTACCTATAAAAGATTATAATTCAGATGAAATGAAATTTGTTATGTTAGTTGACCCATTGTATAGAACAATAAATGTTACTAATAATGAAAAAGCAATAAGTGTGGTAACCGACATAAATTATAATGTTATAGATAGATTTGAAATAATATCTACTCCAAAAGAAAATACAGTAATCGGAAAAGTTGAACAAGCCATCTTTCCTTTCAAAATTGAAACTTATACAAGAAATTCAAAATATGTAAATTTTGATTTAGAAACAAATTATTTATTAGGTATAATAGGAATTATTCTTTCATTAATATCATTTTTTGCAATTACCAGAAAAACAAAAACTTATTATAAAGAAAATTGGTTTGATATTGTTATTATAGCCTTAACTGGTGTATATGGATTAATTGCCGTATTAGTTATTAAACCAGGATATTGGGATTAATTTTCTTTAGTTTTTAAAAATAAACTTCAAAAGTTTTGGTGTCTTAGGAAAAAACAAAAAATATTATAGATAATGGATTAACATTCTTGTCTGTAAAATGATTACAAATATAAAAAAAATGTTTCACTTTATAAGTTTTATTTTATATATTTGATTTCAATTAAACAATCTGGAATATTATAAGGAAAAATGAATGAATATAACAGTATGTATTAAACAAGTACCAGGAACATCAGAAGTAGAAATTGATGAAAAAACCGGGAATTTAATTCGTGAAGGAATTGATTCGAAAATGAACCCATTTGATTTACATGCAATTGAAACGGCATTAAAAATCAAAGAACAAGAAGATTCGGAAATAAGCGTGATTTCTATGGGTCCACCACAAGCATTGGATATTATTAAAGAAGCATATATGTTAGGAGTGGATAATGGTTATTTATTAACAGATAGAAAATTTGCAGGTGCTGATGTTTTAGCTACTGCTTACGCACTTTCACAGGGAATTGAACAGATGAAAAAATACGATTTGATAATCTGTGGAAAAATGACTACTGATGGAGATACCGCTCAAGTTGGACCAGAAATTGCAGAATTTTTGGATATTCCACATGTTGCAAATGTAAAGAAAATTTTGGATATAAATAGTAAATCAATTACTGTTGAAATGGATATGCCAGAAACTGTAGAAATTCAAAAAGTAACTCTACCATGTTTAATAACTGTTGAAAAAGAAATTTGCCAACCACGACTTCCTTCATATAAACTTAAACTTGCAACATCAGAACGAAAAATAGAACAAATCACTTTTGACGATTTAAAAGATAATGATGCAACAAATTTTGGTTTAGATGGGTCGCCTACACAAGTACTTGATATATTTCCACCAACAAGTGATAAAACAAGTGAAAAATGGGAAGGTAACGGTAAAGAGTTAGGCGAAAAGTTAGCAAATAAATTAAAAGAAATGAAATTTGTTTAAGGAATAAAAAATGGCATATATAAAAATTAATCAAGATAATATAAAAGATAAAAACAAAGCAATTAAAATTTGTCCGTTTAGTGCAATTGAAGAAAAAAATGGTTTAATAAACATTACATCCGGTTGTAAAATGTGTAAAATTTGTGTAAAACAAATGCCAGATATTTACAGTTTTATTGAAGGTAAACAATCAAAAATCAATAAAGATGATTGGAAAGGAATTACAGTTTATGTTGATCATGTTGAAGGAGATATTCATCCGGTTACTTATGAATTAATTGGTAAAGCAAAAGAGATGGCAAAAAAAATTAATCATCCTGTTTATTGTTTATTTAGCGGAAATAATATCAAACATAAAGCAGAAGAAATACTTAAATATGGCGTTGATGAAGTTTTTGTTTATGACAACGAAGAATTGGAAGATTTTCGAATTGAACCATATACTGCAGTTTTTGAAGATTTTATTAATAATGTGCAACCAACAATAATATTAGTTGGTGGAACCACAGTTGGAAGATCATTGGCTCCAAGAGTGGCAGCAAGATTTAAAACAGGTTTAACTGCTGATTGTACAATACTTGATGTTAGAGAAAATACAGATTTAGATCAAATTCGTCCTGCATTTGGTGGAAATATTATGGCACATATTCATACACCAAATCATCGTCCACAATTTGCAACTGTACGATATAAGATATTTGATGCACCTGAAAAACTTCAAAAAATAAATGGAAAAATAACAGAGTGCAAAATTGATGTTGAAAAATTAAAATCAAATATTGAAGTGCTAGAAATCAAGAAAAAAGAAAAAGTAAAATCTATTGAAGAAGCAGAAGTAATTGTTGTAGCTGGTAATGGAATTAAAAAAGAAACCGATTTAAAGATGATTCATCAATTAGCTGATAAACTTGGCGGAATGGTAGCAACAACTCGTCCATTAATTGAAGCTGGTTGGACAGAAGCAAAAGATCAAATTGGATTAAGTGGAAGAACTGTTAAACCAAAATTAATTATTACTTGTGGTGTTTCTGGCTCTATACAATTTGTTGCTGGAATGAATAGTTCTGATGTTATTTTTGCAATTAATAACGATCCAAAAGCACAAATTTTTGATGTTGCCAACTATGGAATTGTTGGCGATTTATATGAAGTTATTCCAGAATTACTTAAAAAAATGTAATAAAAATTAATTATATTGATTTTCTAAAATATAAAAAATACATAAATGTAAAAAAGGTAAATATATGA
>JAOZRH010000275.1 GCA_029931905.1 Fidelibacterota bacterium | reverse complement strand
AGTAATAAGTTTCCTTTTGGAAAGAAACTAAAAAAAAATTATATTTAGCTGTTTATTTTAAAACAAGGTGTTAATATGAAAAAAAATAAAGAATCAGAAAAAATAGAATTGTTATTACCAGCAGGTGATTTTGAAAAATTAAAATATGCTTTTGCATTTGGAGCTGATGCAGTTTATGCAGGAATTCCATTGTTTTCACTTCGGACTCGTGAAATTGGATTTACTTCAGAAAATATTGGTGAAGCAATTGAATATACACATAAAATAGGAAAGAAAATTTATCTTGTTATGAATATTTATGCTCACAATATGAAAATAAATGCATTTTTAAAAGAGCTTGAAAAAATTGTATCAATGAAGCCAGATGGTTTGATTATGACAGATCCTGGATTGATAAATATTGCATTAAAAAAATATCCAAATATTGATATTCATTTGTCAACTCAAGCAAATACTACAAATTGGACTTCTGTTGAATTTTGGAAAGAATTGGGAATTAAAAGAATTATTTTAACACGCGAATTGAGTTTAAAAGAAATTACTGAAATGCACAAACAAGTTCCAGATATTGAATTAGAAGCATTTGTTCACGGAGCAATTTGTATCGCATATTCAGGAAGATGCTTAATTTCAAATTACTTAAATCATCGAGATGCAAATCAGGGAACTTGCACAAATAGTTGCAGATGGTTATATCAACTTGGTTATGAAAAAGGATCGTTGTTAGAAGTTGAAAAGGAACAGAAAATATATTCAAAAGAAAATTACACACCACCACCAGATGGGTTTTATGTGAAAGAGCAGAAGCGAATTAATGACAAATTCCCAATTATGGAAGATGAATATGGAACTTATTTAATGAATTCAAAAGATTTATGTTCTATAGAATTAATACCAGATTTGATTGAAGCCGGAGTGATGAGTTTGAAAATTGAAGGAAGAACAAAATCGGCATATTATGTTGGAATGGTGGCTCGTTCATATAGAAGGGCAATTGATGATTTTTATGATGGTAAGGATTTTGACAAAGAAAATTTACGAGATTTAATGAGATTGAGCTCACGGACTTATACTACGGGTTTTTATACTAGAAATCCACGACAATTTGGTGAGAATTTTGATGATGGATATTCACAAAGTGGAAAATATAGAGTAGCTGGAATTGTCAGAGATTTTAATTCACAAACCGGACTTGCAGAGATTGAAGTTAAAAATAGAATAAATGTAAATGATGAAATCGAAATTATTACTCCACAAAAAAAAGAGATTGTAAAAATTAATAAAATATTAAATAAAAATGGAATAAAAGTTGAATCGGCACATGGTGGAGCGGAAAATGTTTTCATTCCGATAGAAAATAATCCAGGCGAATATGCGTTTTTGAGAAGTAAAATTAAATAGTAATTAATAGATTAAAAAATGATATGGAAGCGAGAGTATAGGTTGAAGTTAATAAAAATATTTATAATTTTAATATTCATTAAAGTTGGTTTTTGTGTTAATCCAACTGATGTACAGAAAAATTCCAAATATTTTGATACATATCTTAATATTGACAAAATTGCAGCTCAGTATCGATGGTACGAAAACGATTCTCTCTTTTTTTCTTTTGAAGCTGGCGTTTTTCCATCAGAATTTGTATCTCCGGCTATATTTGAAATTGATGAGAATGTATATAATTGGGGCGATATTTATGATTGGAATATTTGGAGCTTAATTTCAGGTGAAAGTGGCAAACCATATCAGTTTAAAATATTCCATGGAATTAAGAAAAAGAATAATAATATTGAAAGAATTAGGGGAAATTATTTTTCTTATTCCGCTCATAGTAGATTTGATTATAAAATTTATTCTCTATCATCTTATGAAATTGGTTATGAAAAC
>JAOZRH010000274.1 GCA_029931905.1 Fidelibacterota bacterium | reverse complement strand
ACATAATTTTTCCTATAACCCTCAGTTGGAATACTTTCAATTGTATGTTTTTTCGTATCGATAACCAAAAATCTTTTTTCTTCTCCACGTTCTCCACGATCTAATTGAATAGGCGAACCAACATACCAAACTTTTGTTTTATCATTTTCAATGAACTGAGGTTTATGGTAATGTCCTAAAATTACATATTTATAATTTTTTAAATCTTTTATGCTGATATCAGAAACAAGTGAAATTCCAGAACTCAAAGTTCCTTCATTTAATCCAAAATGTGAAATGAGATAATCTGCATGGCTATCTTTGATGGATGGAATCATGTATTTATTCCAAGGAACAAATAAAATATTTTCAACTTTTTCGCCTGTGTGATAAGTTTTAACATTCTTTTCATTATCAACACATTTTAAAGCCGAAACCCCAACACCAGATTTTGATGATAAATCATGGTTTCCATCAATGATATGAAAAAATATATCATTATTTCGTCTGATATAATCTAAAAATAATGATTGAGCAACTGAATGAATGATACTTTTATTATGAAATACATCACCTGCAAATATAATACAACAATCATTCTTTCTTGCATACTCAGCCATTTGTTCCAAGGTTGTCATTATTGAATGAAGTCGTTGAGGTAAACCAGATTCCTCAACGATTTCATCCGAACCATAAGCCGATAAATGAATATCTCCTGATACTACAGCTTTCATAAATTCTCCATATTCTTAAAAAGTTAAAATTTCTTGTGGAACTTTGATTAATTTTCCTTCATCTAATAACTCTTCAAAAGTAATAATTTGTAAAACTGGAATTCCAAATTTTTCACCAAATGACAAAGCTTCTTTTTTCATTCCCGAAGTTATCTTATCTCTAAAAGCAATATAAACACCAAAAAGTTCTTTATCTTTCAATAAATTATTACTAAAACTTTTAAAATGTGATAAATTAGAACCAGTAGTTATTTGTACAATACCTTTATATTTCTTTCCTTTATAATTTACAAAATAAATACCGTCAATTCCACCATCATTTCTTTTATTCGAATCATTATGACCAAAAATAGTAATATTTTTGACATAATATTTGCACACTAAATCTTCAACTTTAAATGCTGAAATTTTAATGCCATATTTTTTTGAATTATTTAAAGCAATTTTTAAGTCTTGTGATGTCATTGGAATTCCATCTATTTTGAAATGTACATTCTGTATTCTATTAATATTTTCCAATCTCTTTGAAGTTATTTGAATTGCCCTATGATTTATATCTGTTCCAAACCATTTTCTATTTAACAACTCAGCTGCGATTATAGTTGTTCCCCCACCTAAGAAAAAATCTCCAATTAAATCTCCTTCTTTAGAAGATGCTTTTATTATTCTTTCCATTAATGATAATGGTTTTTGTGTTGGATAGTTACGTTTTTTGCCCATTACAGGTTTGATGTCTGTCCATAAATTTCCAATTTTAATATTCAAATCACTATCGTTTTTATACTTTTTATAACAAGGATATTTATTTCCTTCCTTATATTGTATAGTTTTATTTTCAATTCCTTTTTTCAAAACATCTTCTTTTGGCATATAATTAAATGGTGCCCAATAATAATCACCTTTTCCATCACCATCATTTTTATTAAATCCTTTAATTATTTTTTCTTGATCCATAGGAATAGAAGGACAATTAAAATAATAATCTTTTGATTTTGTATAATAGAAAATAAAATCAACATTTCTTGAATACTTTTTTGCTTGAAATTTTCTTCCTGAACCCGGTGAGAAATTTCTTTGCCAGCAAATTTTAGATCTAAAATTATTATAACCAAAAATAATATTTAATAGTAGTTTAACGTGCGCAGACATTTTATCGTCACAATGAAAGTAAAAA
>JAOZRH010000015.1 GCA_029931905.1 Fidelibacterota bacterium | reverse complement strand
GCTGCTATTATTGCATTTTTATTCAAATAACTTTTTAACGGTGAAGCAGGTCCAATACAAACAGAATGATCTGATGTCTTTACATGCAGTGAATCTCTATCCTCTTCAGAATAAACAGAAATTGTTTCAATTCCTAACTCATGACAAGCTCTAATTATTCTTAAAGCAATTTCTCCACGATTGGCAATTAATACTCTATTAAACATAATTTATTTTAACTGTATTTTTATTAATTTTGTACCGTATTCAACAGATTTTCCATCTTCGTGTAAAATATCAACAACTTCACCAGAAACATCTGATTCAATTTTATTCATCACCTTCATCGCCTCAACAATCCCCAATACATCACCAACGGCAATCTTGTCACCCTTTTCAACAAATGGTTTGCCATTTGGAGTAGATGCCCTATAAAAAGTGCCCGGAATTGGTGCTTTTACTATTTTAATATTATCATCATCTTCAATATTCTGTTCTTCTTCTATTATCTTTGAATTATGTATTTCTTCCTTTGAATTATGATGATTGTCTTGATAATAAATATTTTTCCCATTAGATCTATCGACCTCTATTTCAAAATCTTTTTGCTTAATTCTAAATTTATTTATTTTTAATTCATCAAACAATTTAACAATTTTTCGAACTTCTTCTAAATTTATTTTCGACATATTTTCTCCAATTAATTATCTAATATAAATATTATATGCTTTTAGCCGATATTTACCAATCAGAAGTTAATTCCAATATTATTTTTTCTGCTAATAAATCATTTAATTTTGAAATGGCATCTTCTCTGATAATTTGATCATCAGATGATATTTGGTTATTATAATTATCACTAAAATATATTTCATTTTGAGAAATTGTACTAGTCATCAAATCAGTTTGTTCTTTTGTTCCATACCATTTAAATTCTATTGAAATAGAAAGCTGATATTCTTTCACAACTTCTGTTTCATCGTAACTATACGGTTTTTCTCTAATACTTTTTATTGTTATATATAATATTGAATTTGCAAGACTTTCATCAATCAATGGTAAAATATTTTCTGATATAACTTCAGAAATCACAGAAGCTGTAAGATTTTCTCCCAAATTAAATTCTGCTGTCTCGTTCTTAATTTTCGGAACTGCAATATTTGTTATTCCAGATGGAATTGTTCCAGGTCTAACAGAATAATACCAACAACCTGTCATTGTAAATAAAATTATTAATAATAGCAAACTTTGTTTTTTCATATATAATTTCCTCTCTCTATGTTAACAAATAATTTAAAATAAAACAATAAAAAAAACCCACTATATAAATATAGCGGGTAAATTTAATTTTCAATCTTAGTACTTAAATAACTTTTTCTATTCTATCTGATTTAATACAATCTGTACAAACTTTGATTCTCTTTGCAGTACCATTTACATTTACTCTAATTTTTTGTAAATTTGGATTCCAACGACGACGAGTTTTATTATTTGCATGACTTACATTATTACCAAATATTGGTTTTTTTCCACAGATTTCACATATTTTTGACATTGATCTCTCCTTTTTTCTCAAACTTCATAATATGCAAATATTTTTTCATAAAAGCAAGTATTTTGACATATTTTAATTGTATGAATTTATTATTTCTCTTACTCTTTCAAAATCGTCTTCACATCTTTTTAAATTACTCTCTTGCTTTGCAAATTTAACAAAATCTGATGATGTAAATAATATTCTAAAAAACTCATATTCTTTTTGAGAAATCACCTCTTTTAATGTTGGTAATATCTCTTTTGTTGTAGATTCTTTTAGATGAATAAAATAAAATTCTTCGTAAAATTTCTTTACAATATATGTTAATTCAATATAAAATTCTTTCCATAATTTTTTATCTAAATAATCTTTATTTTTTAATATCTCCAATTCATTTAATGCAATTTCCATTGGCGAAAATTCGTACTCTGGCTCTTTTTTAATGATAACTTTTCGTTTTTTGGTTTTTCCATACCAAATCAAAGCAATTATTATCAAAACAAGAATAATAATTAAAATCCAATCCCAAATTGAAAATATTTTAAGTGGAATTGGTGATTTTACATCAACGATGTTTTTCACAGAATCCATAGCAGAAAGAATGTAAATATTTTCCACATCAGAATATGTATATTCCATTAAAGAATTTTCAACTGTATCTTTAAATCCAATTTGAATGCCCGGAATTTCTTGCCAACCAGTATCATACGAAACAATCTCATACGATAATTTATTTACAAATTTGTCTTTATCGTTTCTTTTAGTTGAAATATTTTCATTTAATATCTCAAAACTTCCAATTTTTTTATTGGATAATTTTGGTATCTCAATAATATATTTCGAATCAAAAACGACTTCAATTTCATAAATAAAATTATCACCGATATATCCTTTTGATGGTGTAACATTACTGTTAACAGTTATTTGACCAAAAAATGTTGAAGTAAATAGCAACAATGTAATAATTACTTTCTTCAATGAAACATCTTCCCTCTTTTTTTGAAAAATTTGGTTAATGGTAGTATATATGACTTATCAGTATCAATATTTATTAAATCAACTGCACTCTTTTTAACAATTCTTTCTAAACTATTTTGTCTTTTTAAAAATTGAGTAGTGTATTTTAATTGATTCTTTTTATTATTAGTATCAATTACTTTTTTCTCACCTGTTTCTGCATCTCGAAATGCAATTAATCCAATATTAGGTAAAACACGATCTAATTGATCAATCATTTGAATAAGAATTACATCATGTTTATTTGATAATACTTTCAATTGTTTTTCAAAATTCAAATCATAGAAATCACTCACGATAAATACAACACTTTTTTTTGTGATAAGTTTAGACAAATATCCTAAAGCATTCCCAACATTTGTTGACCCAGATTTCGATTTACTATACAAAATTTCTCTAATAACTCTCAATCCATTCGATTTCCCTTTTCTGGGTGAAATATATTTTTCAATATCATCAGAAAAACTTAACATTCCAACTTTATCGTTATTTTTAATCGCACTAAATGATAACACACTGCAAATTTCTGCTGCTATTTCACTTTTATATTGTTCAACCGAACCAAAATGCCCAGAATGTGAAATATCAACAACAAAATAGACAGTTAATTCTCGTTCTTCTTCCATAACTTTAATATATGGATGATTTTGTCTTGCTGTAACATTCCAATCAATAAGACGAACATCATCTCCTCGTTGATATTCTCGCACTTCAGAAAATGACATTCCCTTACCTTTAAATGTTGAACGATATTCGCCCGAAAAGACATCATTTACTACTTTTCTCGTCTGTATTTCTATTCTTTTTACTTTTTTAAGTATTTCTTTTGGAATCATATTTATTATATAAAATTTGAAAAATTATAATTATGGAACCGGAATTGTATCAAAAATTGTCTTTATTATATCTTCTACAGTAATTTCTTCTGCTTCTGCTTCAAAAGATAACATTATTCTATGACGCAATACATCATAACCTAACTCACGAATATCTTCTGGAGTTACATAACCTCGTTTATTTAGAAAGGCATTTGCTTTTGCTGCATTAATTAAATTAATTGAAGCTCTTGGAGATGCTCCAAAATCAATAAGTTCGCTAATTTTTCCTAATCCAAATTTACTTGGATAACGAGTCGCAAAAACAATATCTGTAACATACTTATGAATTTTTTCATCAACATAAATATTTCTTACAATTTTTTTGGCTCTTAACAATACATTTACATCAACTACATTTTCAACATCAGCAGGCAAAGCATTTCCTGTCATAAGATTCAGTATTTTTAATTCCTCTTCTTGAGAAGGATAATCAATTTTAACTTTTAACATAAAACGATCAACTTGTGCTTCTGGTAATGGATATGTTCCTTCTTGTTCTATCGGATTTTGAGTTGCCAATACCAAAAATGGTTCATCTAAAAAATATGTTTGGTCTCCGATTGTTACCTGCCTTTCTTGCATCGCTTCTAACAATGCAGATTGTACTTTTGCAGGTGAACGATTAATTTCATCAGCAAGAATAATATTCGCAAAAATTGGTCCTTTTTTAACATCAAATGTTGATTTTTTTTGATTATAAATTAGCGTACCAATTAAATCAGATGGCAATAAATCTGGTGTAAATTGTAATCGATGAAACAATGTATTTATTGATTTTGCCAATGATTTTACTGCTAATGTTTTTGCTAATCCAGGAACACCTTCTAATAATATATGTCCATCAGCCAACAATCCAATCAATAAACGACGAACCATATTTTCTTGTCCAATCAACACCTTGCTTAATTCTGTTTGAATTTGTTGAATGAATTTGCTTTCATTCTGAATTTGTTCATTCAACAATTGAAGATCAAATTTCATTTTCTATCCTTTTTTTATTTTTTTTCTTTATCATTTCCAATAATTTCTTTCAATTCTTCTATTTTTTCAATTGGAACACCTAAGTTTCTCAATTCAAATTCTACTGATTGTATTAATTCATGTCCAGGATGTTCCTGTAAAAATTTACTATATGTTTCTTTTGCTTTTTCTAAATCGTTAATCTTATTTGCATATAAGAAACCTGCCATAAATCTTGATTTTGCACTATATTTTGATGATGGAAAATTATCAGCTAATTTATTATAATTTGTAGCAGCTTCTGAAAAATTATGCATATTTTGCATATAAATTTCTGCCATTTTATATATACTTTCTACAACTAATACATCTTCTGGATATTTTTCCTCTATTAACTGTAATTCAACAATTGCTTTTTCAAATTCTTTTTGATTAGCTAATTTATTACTATCATTATAAATTTCTTGTGCTGTCCTATTATCGGCACAACTTGATAATAAAACCATTATTGCAAACATCAAAACAACTATTTTTTTCATCTTTTCTCCTTTCTTTAATTTATACAATGAATTATTCATAACTTTGTTCCTAATTTAATAAATTTAAAATGGAAATAAAATAGCAATAATATATTTTATTTCTGTTTGTTTACCAAAATTATTTTTAACTGATGGATCATTAATAACAAATGGCATCTCAAAACGAATTGGTCCTACAGGAGAATTTAATCTAATTCCAAATCCTGCACTAATATAAACTTCGTCAAATTTTATACTTTCTTTAAAATTATTCTTTAATTGTCCAGCATCTACAAAAAAAACTGCTCCTAAACTCCAAAATAGAGGAAACCGATATTCTATATTTGCTAACATTTTACTGTATCCAGCATAAATTGCCAAACTATCTGCTGTTAAATATTTATTACCAATCGATTGATCCCAACCTCTTACCGAAGTTTCTGTACCTAATCTAAATAATGCTGTTAAAGGATCATGTTCAGCAAAATTATGTACTTCACCTATCGAAATTCTACTTGCAATAACCGTTTGTCTAAATATTGGGATATATTTTGAAACATTAATTTCCCACTGAATATATTTTGAATAATTTTCCTTAAAACTATTTACATAATTAGTGTAAGTTCTAATATTCCAACCATCATTAGGAAATAAAAAATTATCCCTATTATCATATTGAATAATAAATGAAACTTGATTTTGTATTTCAGCATTTTCTTGAGATAAAATACTCTCAATTTCTCTAAGCGTATAACCTACAGAAATTTGAAATTTTCTATTTGGTTTGTAATTTGAAAATATTGACAGACCTCTTGTTATTAATTCATCATTTTCGGCAATCTGAACTTTATTAAATGGAGAATAAACATCCTTTTTTTGATACAAAGAAACCATCGATGGTAAATGATATTTTAAAAGAATTGGCACTCGATAACTCAATTGCATATCATATGAAAATTGAATATCATTAATATCTGGAATTTGATTAAGTAATAAGTTTACAGAACTACTGATGCTTAAACGATGTGCTTTTCTAAAAACATTTCTATGTGACCAATCTATTTTTGAAAAAATATAGGAATGATTTACAAATTCAACTCTTCCTTGTTTAAAACCAAGATTAATGTCCCATCTGTGTTCCAATGCTTCTGAAACCTTTACATTTAAATCGACATATTGGCTATCAATATTTCTATTTTCTGTAACAATATTAACTCCATTAAATACACCCAATTCAATTATTTGTTTACGACTCTTTTTAATTTTCTCCAAGTTATAAACATCACCTAATTTAATATCAATTTGCTTTTTAATAGTTTTTTGTTTTACCTTTTCAAATCCATCAATATTTATCTTATTAATATAATACTTTTCGCCTTCATCAACATTAATTGTTATTTCCAAATCAGAATTATCATTCATAGTATATGAAATATCTACATAAACATATCCCAATTCTTTATATTTATTTTCAAGTAAATCCAATCTTTCTTGAAAAATGAAAATATTAAACCCACTATTAAATTCTAAATTCAATAATGCCAATATTTTATTTGTTTTTAATACTTTATTGCCATTTATTGATATTTTTTTTAATATATATTTTTCACCCTCTTCAATATTATAATTAATATTCAATTTATTATCTAAATCTACATAAATTGAATCATTTATCTTACAATTAATGAATCCCTTTGATATATATAAAAATTTAATTTTCTCTTTTTCCAACTTAATTGATCTTTCATTAAATTCATTTTTATATTTTTTCGTTTGATTAAATCTTAATCCTAAAATATTATTAAGATTTTTATTTGATATATTTTTATTACCTATATAATTTATCTTAACAATTTTGGTGTTTATTTTGCTTTTATCCGTATCTGCAATTACTACAGAGTGTAATAATATAAAAATTATTATAATAAAAATTTTAAATTTATTTATGTGATTTTTAAATTTCATTAATATTGAAACCTCAATCTAATTGCTCCAGAAGCACTCTTTTCATCAGTTTTTCCTACAATTGAGAGATTTCTATTTATTCTATACTCCAATTCTAAAGATTTTAACAATTCCTCATTAAATTGACCACTTTCAATTGTAAAATACACATTTCTTCCTAAACGACTACCAATTTTTATTGAAGTACTATCAAGATTTGTTAAACTTGAACCAGTTCTTAAATCAATATTTTGTATAATATCTAAATTATTTACCTGATGTTCAATTGTAGATTCTGCATAATTAGTTAAAATATTTCCAGATAATTTTGTTAATGAGTTAGACAATGAACCATCCCCTACACTCCCTATTGTTAATATTTCAACTAATTCTGATTGAGTATATAAATTGTTTTCATCATAAATTTGAATTTCAGGACTCACAACATCACCAGTCAACATAGCAACTATTTTATTTTCATTGTCGATTTCTTTTGTAGCACGAAAATTTAATGAATGATTTCCATCTATTTCGTCAAAAATAATATTACCATATTCTACATCAAATATTATGCTATTTTGGAAATAAAAAAATCCATCAACAATATCTACTTCACCACCAATTGTTTGATTTCCATCAAGATCTCTTTTTAATATTACTTCACCATTTAATTCAACATCAACATAATTGTTTTTTAAATAAACATCTTGATCAATTGGCACACTAATTTCATAAGTAAATTTTACACCTTTAGGATTTGGTTTTTTTCTAATTTTCTTAATCTTGTTCCCAAATGGTATTTTTAATATACCTTCATTAGTTTGAAACTTACCATTCACATTTATTGTATCTTTACCATACATATTTAACGATAAATCTCCAATTATATCTATCTCTTCTGAAAGTGTCAAAATATTTACATTTTTTCCTGTAATATTCAAATCAAATTTTGGCCTAAAAAATTTTGCCATATCCATTTTACCGCTAATTTTGATATTTTCATCTGTAATTTCATTTTGTTTTTCTATTCCAAGAATTCCCAATATTGAGCTAATCGGTTTAAATAATGATGCATCACAATTAACATCCATAATATTATTTTTTATATCAAATGTACCATTAACATTCTTAATATTATTTTTCATCTCTGCTATTGTCATATCTGCATTATTAATATTAACTCTACCATTACGAATTGGATCACTCCAAGTGCCATCAACTGTTATTGTCGTAAAAATATCTCCATTTACTTGTTCCAAATTTTTTATGAATGGAGTTAAATATGTTAAATTTTTATCGTTTCCAGACATTGTAATAAATATTGAATCCTTTTTATTTATTATTCCATTATTATCAATAATTGAGAAATCCATAGGTAGCCAACCATATCCACTATATTTCCCATTTTTTGAAGTAAGCTTCATATCCACAAATGATAATTTTTTATTTGAATATTGGATATTTCCATCTTCTGACTCGAAATTAATATTCTCTATTTTCAAATTGTTAATCTTGTGTGGAAAATTAATTTTTGGATTTTTATAACAACCATTTACAGATAATATTCCAGTAATATCCCCGCCAATTGACGGTTTTTTTAATAAGAATTTGGAATATTTATTCATATCAATTTCATTAAATATTACATCTAAATCAATTAATTCTTTTTCAGGTAATTCATATCTCTTTTCCATAATATTTAAATAAAATGGTAATTCACCAAAAGCAGATAATGCTTTATTTTCCTCACTTTTTATTTTAAAATTATTTACCAATATAGTAGAATCAAAATAACTAATATTTCCAATTATATTATCAAAATTATATTTTCCTATTTTTGCCTTTTCTACTTGCACAATCGTTGTAATTTTCGGAGCATTCAAATTATTTTCAATATTAACCGCCCCATTTAATATACCAGATATTGGTAAATTAATTTTACTTTGTTGTAATATTTTTCCAATACTAATATCACTAAAAACAATATTTGATTGAATATCTTTATTATTTTCTAAATTTAAATTACCATATACGACACCATCATTTACACTTAATTCAAATGGTGTAATTTTTAATGCTCCTTTTTTATATTTAACATTAATTGGTTTTTGTAGTGTCATCTCATTACCAGAATGTTCAACATAAATATTTGAAATATTAAAATCAGAATAATTTTCTAATTTGCCAGTTAATTCCATATATCCTTTATCTCCGTGCAATTCAATAAAATTAAAATCAACAGTATCTTTAGACAATTCAATTAATGATTCTACTGTTTTGATTTTTAATTTGCCTTTAGCAATATTTGAAGTATTTAAATATATTTCACCACTTCTTTTATTTACAATATCTTCAAGATTAACAATAAAATTTACACTACCAAATATATAATCTTTAAATTTAATGTTTTCCGCATATAATCTTCCAACAATATTTGGACTTTCAATATTACCAGAAATATGATTTCTATGAATAATATTTTGTGCAGACATATCATAATTTTTAATTAATGGGACTCCTACAAGAGATTTTAAATGAATATTTGTAAATAAATTTAATATATTATTTTTAGTTATTTCACCATGAATTTCACCGATACCATCTTCAAAAATAATTTTATTTGTATCCAATAATTTTAATCCATTCTCATTGTAATTTAATTTTCCATATATTTGTGGGATGTGTCCATTAAATACATTATTACAACTAATATCATAATCAATATAATTATTTGTTTTTATATTTCCATTTAAATCAACTTCTCCTGAAATATTTATCGAATCTGTTTGAATTCCAAAAAATCTTGGATAACTTTTATCTAATTTAACTTTAAATTTATAATCATTATTTAAATTATAACTCCCTACTACCCCAATTTTTATATCTGAATTAACAAAAGATAATGAATAAATATCTACTGTCTTATCTGCATATTTTATTTCCGCTTCAAAATTTTCAATAATTTCATTTCTAATAATACCTGCCATTTTCATTGATACACTAATTTTTTCTCTATTTCCCGATAAATTTGCAAAAATACTCACAACATCTTGTTCAAAAAATAACGAATCTTTATTATTTATCAATAAATTTGGTCTTAATTTTTCAACTACTAATGAAGCTTTAAATTGATTTGGATAATTAATTTTTATTTTACCATCAGATTCAACTTTAAAATAATTATCTTTGTATAATAAATCTTTAAATTTTATAATATTATTTTTAATTAAAACCTTTACACTTAAACTATTAACTCTTCTATTGATATTGTTTTGAAAAAAAGATAATTCATCAATTATAATTGTTGCAGATTTTTTATTACTAAAAAAAGCTAATGAACCAGAAAAATCTCTAATTCCTATTGTATCTTCCTTACCATTAATAATATTAATTTGTGCATTTTCAACCACAATTTTTTCGAAATTTATTTTTGGTAATAATATCTCGTTGCTCTTTTCGTTACCAGTTCTATTTATCGTAATTGTTGGGGATTTTAATTTTAAATAATCAACATGCTTTCTAGTAAATAATTTTGCAATTCCATTATATTCAAGATTAACCGAATCAATTTCAATAATAAATGTTGAATCACTATTTGAAAAAGTGATTTTATTTGCATTTAAATATGAATTTATATTTGTAGCAAGTTTTTCAATATTAATCTTATATCCCATCTTTTTTATTATAGAATCTTGTAAAAAATGGAACCCATAATTAATTCCAAAATTAAAATGTGATATTATTAATAAACTTATGCCAAATACATAAATAAAAACAAAAAGCTTTACACGTTTATGAGTGTTTTTAATTTTCTTTGTCATAATATTAAAATAACATTAAATTACATTAAAATTATTTTTTCCTTAAAGATGATTTGTATGTATTCATCATCAACATTGTTATTGTCATTGGACCAACTCCACCGGGAACAGGAGTAATTGCAGAAGCTTTCTCTTTAACACCTTCAAAATCAACATCTCCAACCAATCTATAACCTTTTTTCTTTGTGGAATCTTCTATTCTATTTATTCCAACATCTACTATAACTACTCCGTTTTTAACCATATCAGCAGTAATCATCTCTGCTCTGCCAGTAGCAACGATTAAAATATCTGCTAACTTTGTTATTTCTTCCAAATTTTTAGTTCTTGAATGACATATAGTAACGGTAGCATTTCCAAATTCACTTTTTTGATAAAGTAAATTTAACATGGGTTTGCCAACAATATTTGAGCGACCAACAATCACAACATGTTTACCTTCAGTAGAAATTTTATAATACTTTAAAATTTCAATAATTCCCGCCGGAGTGCAAGATACAAAAGCATCTTCTCCTATTACCAATTTTCCAACATTTATCGGATGAAACCCATCAACATCTTTTTTTGGCAAAATTCTATTAATTATTTTAGATTCGTCAATATGTGACGGTAATGGCATTTGGACTAATATTCCATCTATTGTTTTGTCATTATTTAACCCATCAATAACTTCTAATATTTTTTTTTCTGAAGTATCATCAGAATAAATCAATGTTTTTGAAAAAATTCCCAATTTTGAACAAGCATTAGTTTTACTATTTACATATATTTTAGATGCGGGATTATCACCAACCAAAATAACTGCTAAACCAGGAACTATCCCATCGTTTTTCAATTCAGATATTTTTTCTTTTAAATTACTTTTTAAAAAATTGGCAACTTTTTTTCCACTTAAGATCTTTGTTTCCATATTTCCCTTAAGTTTTATTTAGCATATCCAACTGCTCTGTGTTCTCTTATTACAGTAACTTTTATTTGTCCCGGATATGTCATTTCTTTTTGAATACTTTCTGCGATATCTTCAGCTAATAAATCTGCATTTTTATCTGAAACACTATTCTGTTCAACAATAACACGAACTTCTCGTCCAGCTTGAATTGCATAAGTTTTACTTACACCTTCAAATTCATTTGAAATTGTTTCCAACTTTTCCATTCTTTGAATATAGCTTTCTAATGTTTGTCCTCTTGCACCTCTTCTAGCCCCACTAATTGCATCTGCAGCTTGCACAATTCCAGAAATTGGATTTGTCATTTCTACTTCTTCGTGATGACTTTCAATTGCATTAATAACAATCTCTTTTTCTTTATTTTTTCTAGCCAAATCTGCACCAATCAAAGCATGTGTTCCTTCAATATTCCTATCTATTGCTTTTCCAATATCGTGTAATAGACCAGCTCTTTTTGCAATATTTCCATCTAAATTCAATTCAGCCGCCATCAATCCAGACAACCATGCAACTTCTACTGAATGTTTTAGCACATTTTGACCATAACTTGTTCTATATTTCAACCGCCCTAAAGTAAGTAATAATTCTTTTGGTAACGGTGGTAATTTCACTTCCATTAATGCATCTTCTGCGGCTTCTTTCATTGATTCGTTAACTTCTTCTGTTGCCTTTTTAACCATTTCTTCAATTCTTGCCGGATGAATTCGCCCATCTTTTATTAATTTTTCTAATGCAATTCTTGCAATCTCTCTTCTAACCGGATCAAATCCTGAAAGAACAACCGCTTCTGGAGTGTCGTCAATAATCAACTCTATTCCTGTTTGCGATTCAAAATGTCTTATATTTCTTCCTTCTCGCCCAATAACTCTTCCCTTCATTTGTTCGTTTGGTAAATTTACCACCGTAACAGTTGTTTCTGCAGTGTGATCTGTTGCTGATCGTTGAATAGCTTCAATTATTATTTCTTTTGCTTCTTTATTTGCACTTAATATTGCATTTTCTTTTATTTCTTTTGATTTAATTTGTGCTTCGGTTCTTGCCTTGTCATACATTTCTTCCATCAATGTTTTTTTAGCTTGCAGACGAGTAATACCAGAAATCCGTTCTAATTTTCTCTGTTGTTCTATTCGTATCTGTTCAATTTTATTTTCTTTTACAGATAAATTTTCTTCTTTAATTTTATTTTTATCTTCTTTAGATTGAATGGCTTCACTTCGTCTATCAATTAATTCTGCTTTTCTATCTAAATTTTGTTCTCTTCTTTGTTGTTCTTTTTCACTTGATCTAACCTCATTTGCTCTTTCTTTTAGATCATCTTCTATTTTATGTTTTAGCTTGATTGCCTCATCTTTACCCTCTAAGATAAGTTCTTTCTTCCTTGTCTCGCCTTCTTTTCTGGCACTCTCAAGTAATTCAATCACATGAATATTAACATTACCAAACTTAACTTTATAGTATAAAAATACCAACAATCCACCGAAAATTACTCCAGCAATTATTCCAATAATCCAATTCATTTTTCCTCCCTCAATAATAGTTATAACTATCGAGATAATTAAATGAAATATAAAATGATTTTATGAACTAATTTTTTCTTCAATCAATTGAATAAGTTGTCGTGATTTATCATTAACTGTATTAATGTCTTCTGAGATCTTCAGGTATTCAGCGGCAATATTCATCGCTGCGATAACCGCAATTTTATGTATTGCAAATGGTGCCGACATATTCGCACCAATCTCTTTCATGTTATCGTCAACATACTCAGCAACCTGTTTAATAAACTCAGAATCCACCTTACCCTTTATAGGGTAACTTTGACCATAGATTTCAACAATCATTGTTCTTTCATTTTGTTTTTCATTCATTTGTGTCATATTACACCAATCATTTTTTCCTAAAATCACTAATATCTTTAACAATATCGTTTAATTTATTTTTAACCATCACCATTTTTTCATTAGAAATACTCGGTTTTTGCATTTTTTTCAAAATTGCATTTTCCTCTCTTAAATTATCTATTACATTCAAAGATTCAATTATTTTGGATTCTAATTTTTCAAGTGACTTTATTTGCATTAGCGTAATTGTGCTCCATAGTTATTTAATAACTTATTAAATATTTTCTTCATTATTATATCAATTTCATCATCTTTTAATGTTCTTTTACTATCTCTAAACTCTAATCTAAAAGATAATGAATTTTTCCCTTCCCCTATTTTTTCCTCATCAATAAAACGATCATAAATGATAACATTTATTAAATTTTTTCCACCATTACTTTTAATTTCATTTAATAAATTTTTTGCCATTTTATCTTTATCAACTACAACTGAAATATCTCTCATTATTGATGGATAAAGAGATACTTCTTTATACTTTTTAACTTCTTTTTTAGTTTTTAATATTTTATCTAAATTTATTTCCATTGTAATCACAGGATAATCTAACTGTAATTTATCAAATTTAGATATGTCATACTTAATTATTCTACCAATTTCTTTTTTCTTTAATAAAATTGATAAACCATCGTTTTTATCTAGTATTTTATATTTTATATTATCAATTCCATATTTTTCACAAAATAAGTCAAAAATACCTTTTAAATAATAAACAGTTATCTGCTTAGATTTTTCATTCCAATTTAAATTCCATACAGGACCAGAAGCAAGCACTCCCAAATTTAAATATTCCTTTGCACCTGTTTCAGTTCTGGATTCTTTCTCAATCACTTTTCCAATTTCAAATAATCTAATGTTTTCTCTTTTTCTTAATACATTTATTTTTAAATTTTCTAATAATGATTGAATAATATCTGTTCGCATCGTATCCATTTCTTTTGATAATGGATTTTTAATTTTTAATGGTTCATACTTCCATATTCCCGATTCAGCAGTTTTTTTACTAACAAGAGAATTACTCAATGTTTCATTAAATCCAATACCAACAAATAAATTTCTCACATCTCTTAAAAATGGATATAATTTATCAACTGTTTCGGAAATTGAAATATTGATTTTTCTTAAAGTAGGAATCTTATCCATACTATCTATACGAATTACTTCCTCAATTAAATCTATTTCTCTTTCAATATCTGGTCTAAATGTAGGAATCTTTACAGAAATATCCTCATTGTTAACTTCAATAATATCAAATCCCAAAGCAACAAATATTCTCTGAACTTTCTGTTTTTCAATTTCTATTCCAGTAACATGTTTAATCTTTTCAAATCGCAGTTTAACAATATTTTCTTCAATTTTTTTGGGATAAATATCGATAATTCCATTTGCAATTTCACCACCAGCAATTTCATTAATTAATTGAGTCAATCTGTTTTGAGCATAAATCAATGTTTCGTTAGGATCAACACCTCTTTCAAATCGTTTAGATGAATCTGTTGATAACTGTTGAAGTTTAGAGCCCTTTCTAATCACAGCAGGATTAAAATAAGCTCCCTCTATCAAAACATTTTTAGTATTCTCATCAACTTCAGAAAAAGATCCACCCATAATCCCCGCCATTGCAACTGGTTTTTCTGAATCGCAAATCAACAATATTTCTGAAGATAATTTTCTCTCTACATGATCAATTGTTTCAAATTTTTCACCTGATTTAGCAAATCGAACATTAATTTCGTTACCAGCTAATTTATCATAATCAAAAGTATGAAGTGGATGACCTGTTTCCATCAATACAAAATTAGAAGCATCAACTACATTATTAATCGATCGTAATCCCACAGATTCAACTTTTTCTTTCAACCATTTTGGTGATTTTTTTACCTTAACATTCGTAACAATTCTAGCTGTATATCTCGGACACGCTTCACTATTTTCAATGTTAATATTTGTTAATTCTTTAATTGATTTCCCAGTTTCATTGAGTTCAACATCTTTAAATTTATATTTAAAATTCGTAATTGCAGCAATTTCTCTAACCACTCCAAAATGTGACATACAATCTGGACGGTTTGGTGTAAGTTCAATATCAAAAACTATTTCACTATTTAAATAATCATTAAAACTTTTTCCAATTTCAAAACTATTATCCAAAACCATAATTCCATTATGCATTTCTCCAAGTCCTAACTCATCTTCAGCACAAATCATTCCGACAGATTCAACACCGCGTAATTGTGTCTTCTTTATTTTAAAGTTTGGAGCAAGTTTAGCACCAACCAATGCAACAGGAACCTTTTGGTTTGCCGAAACATTTGGTGCACCACATACAATAGTTAATTCATTACTGTCTCCAACATCAACACGACAAACAGATAATTTATCAGCATTAGGATGCTTTTCTACACTAGTAACCTTACCAATAATAACCTTTTCAGGAACTGATTTTCCAACGATTTCCACTGTTGTTTCTAAACCAGCCAATGTCAATTTATTTGCCAATACTTCCGGTTTTTCTTTTATCTCTATATATTGTTGTAACCAACTTAACGAAACTTTCAACTAATTATCCTTTATTATCAAAATTATTTAAAATTGCTTAAGAAATTCTATATCATTTTCGTATAAAATTCGAATATCATTAATTCCCAACTTTAACATTGCCATTCTTTCTACTCCAAGACCAAATGCAAATCCATTAACTTTTTCAGGATCATATCCAACCGATTTAAAAACATTTGGATCAACCATTCCACAACCTAATATTTCCAACCAACCAGTATTTTTACAAACTCTACAACCTTTTCCACCACACAAAAAGCATGAAACATCAACTTCAGCTGATGGTTCGGTAAATGGAAAATAACTCGTTCTAAATTTTATTTTCACATCAGAACCAAAATACATTTTGCAAAACATATCTAAAGTTCCACGCAATTCTGAAAAAGTTACATTTTCATCTACATATAGACCTTCTATTTGATTAAATAAGCAATAACTTCGTGCACTTATCGCTTCATTTCTATAAACTCTACCAGGAGCAACTATCCGAATTGGTGGTTTATTTTTTGTCATAAAACGAGTCTGAACAGGCGAAGTATGAGTTCTTAATATCCCATTTCCTTCTGTATAAAATGTATCTTGCATATCTCTTGCAGGATGATTTTCTGGAAAATTTAACGAACCAAAATTAAACCAATCGGTTTCAACTTCAGGTCCATAAGCAATATCAAATCCTAAATGATTAAAAATATCTAACATTTCATCAATTGCTTGTGTCAAAGGATGTTGCGAACCCTTATTGAAAGAATATCCGGGTAAAGAATAATCATTTTTGTTTGATTTTTCCTCTGATATAGAAAATTGTTTGTTTTTTTTATCAATTTTACTTATTAATTCATTTTTTAATAAATTTAATGATTTTCCAAACTCTTTTCTATCTTGAGCTTCAACTTTACCTATTTGAGAAAATAAATTAGCAATAAGTCCTTTTCTTCCCAAATATTTATTTTTCAGTTCAACAATTTTTTCCTGACTATTTACTTTATCAAATTCACTATTAAAATTATCTACTATTTTCCCTATCTCATCAAAAATTGACATACGAATATTCCTAATAATAATTTATTTAGCAGTTTTCTTTGATTTTAGTGATTCAACCAATTTTCCAAATGCTTCTGGTTCGTGAATAGCTAATTCACTTAATTGTTTTCTATTTATCAGAACTTGATTTTCGCTTAATGCATTAATAAATGTAGAATAATTCATTCCATGTTGTCTTACAGCAGCATTTATTCTAGTTATCCATAATTTACGAAAATTTCTTTTCTTTTGTCTTCTATCTCTATATCCATATCTCCATCCGCGTTCAACCGCTTCTTTTGCTGTTCTAAATAATCTATGACGCGCACCCCATTGTCCTTTTGCAGCTTTTACTATTTTTCTATGTCTTCTGTGTCTTGGCACAGAACTATTTGCTCTTGGCATATCTTCTCCTATTTATCTTTTAAAGTTTCTTAATTAAAATTCGTCATTTTCCTATTAAATCTCTCATTCTCTTATCATCAGCTTTAGATACTAAAGTTGACTGACGAAGTCCTCTTTTTCGTTTTGTAGATTTTGAAGTGAACATATGACCAGCATAAGCTTTCTTTCTTTTCAATTTACCACTACTTGTTGTTTTCAATCTCTTCATTGCGCCACGATTTGTTTTTGCTTTCGGCATTTTTTTCTCCTTACTTTTTAGGTACGACATAAACAGATAAGAATCTTCCTACCATTGTTGGTTCATTATCAATATCGGCAACATCAGAAAGTTTATCTAAAATCTTTTCTAATGTGTCAACACCCATATCTTTATGAGCCATTTCACGACCTCTGAACATTACAGTTAATTTAACTTTTGATCCATTTTCAACGAATTCAATTATTTTATTAACCTTTGTCATAATATCATGTTCATCAATTCTTGGACGAAACCTCATTTCTTTTAACGGAGATGAAGTTTGTTTCTTCTTATTCTTTTTTTCTCGTTTTTGTTGACGGTAAACATATTTACCATAATTCATTATTTTACATACAGGGGGAACTGCATTTGGTGCTACTTCAACCAAATCCAAATCTCTTTTTTCAGCCATTTCTAGCGCCTCTCGTATGTCTATTACACCTATTTGATCCCCTTCATCAGTAATTAACATTACTTGATTAACTCTTATATCACTGTTAATTCTGAGAGAATCATTTGTTTTACTCTTTGAAATATTTACTCCTTTTAATTTAATTTAATTTACTTATAAAGTCATCCAAAAACATTTCTCCTTGATCTCCTGAGCCATGTTTTCTAACACTTATTTTTTTACTTTCTAATTCTTTATCTCCAATTATCAACATATATGGAATTTTTTCTAATTCAGCTGTCCTAATTTTTGCTCCAACCTTTTCATGTCTTTCATCAATTTGACTTCTTATTGAATTATCTTTCAATTTCTTATCTATCTCTTTTGCATATTCCATTTGTCTATCTGTAATAGGAATTATTGACACTTGATATGGAGACAACCAAACAGGTAAATTACCCGCTGTATCTTCCAATAAAATCCCAATAAATCTCTCCAACGATCCCATAATAGCCCTATGAATCATAAACGGTCTTTGTGAACTTCCATCAGATGCAGTATAATTCATATCAAATCTTTCAGGCAAATTAAAATCAAATTGAATTGTTGTACATTGCCATAATCTACCAATTGCGTCTTTTATCTTTATATCTATTTTGGGACCATAAAAAGCACCGCCACCTTCATCAATTTTATATGGAATTTCCATTTCTTCCAATGATTGACTCAATGAATCTTGAGCTTTTTTCCATTTAGCTGGCTCACCTACATATTTATCTGTCGGCTTTGTTGATAAATAGACTTCATATTCTTCAAATCCGAATGCCTTTAAATAATCAAATGAAAATGTTAACAATTTTCTAATTTCTTCGTCAAGTTGATTCGGTGTACAAATAATATGAGCATCATCTTGAGTAAACCCTCTCACTCTCATCAAACCATGTAAAGCGCCCGATAATTCATAACGATATACAGTTCCCAATTCAGCATATTTTACAGGTAAATCTCTATAACTTTGTTGTTTTCGTTGATAAATCATAATATGAAATGGACAATTCATTGGTTTAATATAATAATCTTGCCCATCTACATTCATAGATGAATACATTGACTCTTTATAGAAATCTAAATGACCAGAAGTTTCCCAAAGTACCGATTTACCAATATGCGGTGTCAAAACAAGCTCATAATCATTCTCTTCGTGCTTCTTGTACCAAAAATCCTCTATTATTTTCTTTAATATAGCACCTTTTGGATACCATAAAACTAAACCTTGCCCAACTTGATCTGAAAAATCAAAAAAATCTAATTTTTTACCAATTTTTCTATGGTCACGCTTTTTCGCTTCTTCAAGAAAATTTAAATATTTTTTCAATGCTTTTTTATTTACGAAAGCTGTTCCATAAATTCTTGATAACATTTTATTTTTTTCATCACCACGCCAATAAGCACCAGCAACACTTAATAATTTAAATGCTTTTATCTTTCCGGTTGAAGGAATATGTGGTCCTCTACATAAATCAGTAAAATCACCTTGTGTATATAAAGAAATTTTTTCGTTTTCTGCTAATTCAGTAATTAATTCTAATTTATAAATATCATCGGAACTTGTAAATAATTCTTTCGCTTCTTTTTTACTAATTTCCTTTCTTTCAATTGGAATATCTTCAGAAATAATTTTTTGCATTTCTGCTTCAATTGTTGGCAAATCTGCTTCAGTTAATGGCTCTTCAAAATCAAAATCATAATAAAACCCATTTTCTATTGACGGCCCAATTGCTATTTTTACTTTTGGATATAATCTTTTTACAGCTTGAGCCATAATATGAGCCGTACTGTGAAGCAAAACATCACTTAATTCTGGTGATTTATCTGTAATTAATTCAATGCTACAATCATTTTTTAATTGCACATTCAAATCTACCAACTTTCCATCTATTTTTGCAAGATAACTATGTCCTGCCAAACCCTTACTTATTGATAATGCAACATCATAAGAGGTAATCCCCCTAAGGAATTCCTTTTTTGTACCGTCTGGTAATTTTATTTTAATTTTTTCGCTCATAATCCTACACATTTTTCAATAAAACTCACTATCCCAAAATATATTAATATTTTTTTATTTTTACAATACTTATTTTGTTTTTCTAAATATTTATTAGTTCAATACTTATTACAATACAAAAATATTCATAATTTAGATATTTATGTATTTTTTACTCCAATTCCCCATCAAATGCTTCAATAACATTTTTTACTGTTTGAGGAACTTCTTTATCTTTAATTTGTTTTTTCTTTTTTTCACTAATTTCAGTTTTTATTATCGTAACAATTATATCAGAATTTATAATATTATCAATCTCTTTCTTTACCAAATCAAGATTTTGTTCAACTTTTCTCAGATAGAACGAATTATCCGTTCCAAGTGTCAATGTATTATTATTAAATTTTACAAGCATCACTTTTCCCAGTATATCGCTTAGAGATGGTTTACTTTTCATAAAACATCTAATAACATTATCCCATATTTCATTAATTTTACCTAAATCCAATTCAGTATTTGGTGTTTCTTTTTTTAATTCAGGTGCTTTTTCTTCCTGTTTGATATATTTTTTTTTACCTAAAATCCTACTACTAAATTTTTTGGAGTTTAAATCTTCTTTTTTCTCTTTTTCAATCTTTGTTTCTGATTTATGAATAATTTTCTCTTTAATTGTATTTTGTGTAGGTTGTGCAACTATTTTTTGGGGGGTATTGGAAACAATTTCATTTTTTTCATCTTCCAATATCGAACTTATTAAAAAAATATCATCAAGCTGTGCCAATTTAATAAACATTGACTCTATAAGAATGCGAGAATTTGAAGAATATTTAATTTTACCCATCTGTTCGGTAACAATTGACAACATTTGAATAATTCTTCTATCTTCAATATTTTTTGATATTTTTTTAAAATTCTGTTTCACACTCTCTGTTGCTTCCAACAAATCTGTAGAATTTGTAGATTTCACAATATATAAATCTCTTAAAAAATTTGCAAATTCCGAAACAAATTCAATAATATCGTATCCATTTATTATCATTTCATTTATTAGCGACAACAATTTATTGATATCTTTCATAATAATTGATTTAATCAATTCAAAAAATACCTCTTCCTTAATAATCCCCAAAATATTTATTATCATTTCATAATTTATTTTATCTGTACTGAAAGCGACCGCCTGTTCAAGAATACTTTGGGCATCACGCATACTGCCATCGCCTTTTTTAGCAATTAATAATAGCGAATCTTTGTCAATTTCAATTTTTTCTTCATCACAAATAATTTTTAATCTATCCATTATTTCTGTAATTGCAATTCGTTTAAATTCAAATTTTTGACATCTGCTAAGTATCGTTGGAATTACTTTTTGCAATTCTGTTGTTGCAAAGATAAACAATACATAACTCGGTGGTTCCTCTAATGTTTTTAAAAGCGCATTGAAGGCATCTTTAGTTATTTGATGAAATTCATCAATAATAAATATTTTATATTTTCCTTTTGTAGGAGGATATTTAACTTGTTCTCGTAAACTACGAATATCATCAATTCCACGATTAGAAGCACCATCTATCTCAATAATATCCAAACTTCGTCCATCTGAAATTTCTTTGCAACTACTACACTCATTACAAGGGTTACCATTTACAGGATTCTCACAATTTACTCGTTTAGCTAAAATTCTTGCAGTTGTTGTTTTTCCGGTTCCACGAGGTCCACTAAAAATATAAGCATGCCCCATTTTTTCCTTTTCTATAGCATTCATTATCGTTTTTGTAATATGATTTTGTCCAACGATATCGTCAAATATTTGTGGTCTGTATTTTAGTGAAATTACCTTATAGTCCATATTTTTTCTCTTAAATATATTATTATTTTTTAAAAAACCCCAGATTACTTGGCACCCAGCTCAATAACCTACCGCTGCTTCCTTCCGGACCTGACGGGATTCAGTATTTTACTGTTGCACAAGATCTGAGGTTTTATTTTTCAATATTCAATTTCATAGTTGGATAAAATAAGAAATGGTCAATCAAATTACAACTATTTTTTTCATTTCATTTTTTTATCACATATAATTTAATAATTTTGCTGTTTCTTTTATTTTCTTTCCGAATTCTGAATCAATTTTAATAAAATAAAGAGCAATAAAACTTGGAATAGTACAAATTATCACATATATGAAAAAGTGTTGATAACCCAAATATTCTTGTACAAATCCACTTATCATTGCAGGAAGCATCATTCCAAGTGCCATAAAAGAAGTCGTAATCGCGAAATGAGCTGTTTTATGCTTCCCTTGTCCTGCCACATATAACATATAGAGCATATATCCCGTAAAACCAAATCCATATCCAAATTGTTCAATAGCAATACAAGAATTAATAAGCAAACGACTATCTGGCATAGTATAAGACATAAATATGTACACCATATTTGGAATATTAATTCCAATTGCCATCCACCATATCCATTTTTTCAAACCATGACGAGAAGCTAAAATTCCACCTAATATTCCGCCAATTGTCAGAGCGAGTAAACCAACTGTTCCATAGGCAAAACCTTTCTCTGTAAGCGACAAAGCCAATCCACCATTCTCTCTAGCATCTATTAAAAAAGGTGAAGCCATTTTAGTTAATTGTGATTCTGAAAAACGATAAAGAAGCAAAAAAGCGACAGATGAAATAATTCCTTTTTTTCTGAAAAAAGATGCAAATATCTCAAAATATGAATCTTTTTCTTTTTCATCTTCTACATTTTTTTCAATTTCAGGACTAGGTAATAGAAATTTATGATAAATAGCAAAAACAATAAACAATAATCCAAGAAACCCTAACGACATTGACCAACTAAATGGGATATTTCCAGCTTTTGCGTCAAATCTTGCTTCAGCAACTTCTTTCAAATTTTCGCTTACTTTTAAAGTTGCCATTTGGGGAATATTCCAATTATTCTTGTCAAATTGCATTACATCACCCCTAACAAGAGAAATGTCTGCACTACCCTTTTTGTGCCCGAATGTCATGTTAATTTTTTCATCATCTACTGGTGGTGCCGATAAAGCAAAGAATATATTAATAGAATCACAAGGATTTTCATCTGTTTCATTATATAATGGTACTTTTACATCTGACGGATAAACAA
>JAOZRH010000110.1 GCA_029931905.1 Fidelibacterota bacterium | reverse complement strand
ATAGACACACTTGGTAATTATGGATCAATACTTCGTGATGTAGCGATAATAGACGAAAACAATATCTGGGTAGTAGGAGAAATAGTAACCGACACTGCAAATTACAACGCCGCCCACTGGAATGGTGAAGAGTGGGAGTTAATCAAAATATTACCAACTCATCTTGATTATTTTTATCCAATTAATTCTATCTGTGCTTTTTCAGAAAATAATATTTGGCTTGTCCAAGGAACTCTTCCAACATACTATGATGGAAATAATTATTATATGTTCACACCTGCTCACGACAATTATCCAGCTGGATTAGGAGGTATCAACTCAATCTGGGGCACATCATCGGATAATATGTATTTTGTTGGAAATAACGGCAGTATAGTTCATTATGATGGAAGTAATTTTAAGAAAATGGACAGCGGAACAAAATTAAGATTAAGAAACATTGATGGAAATAATGATGAAGTGTTTGTTACCGGACATGATATCGAAGATGAATATCACGGACAAAGTATAATATTACATTACAATAATGGAAGTTGGAACACATTAAGACATACACAAGGATTTTATCCTCAGAATTCATCTGAGTGAGGATTAATATCCGATGTTCAAGTAGATGAATATTATGCCTATTTCACTACTTATTCTGGATTAAGAAGATATAATTATACAACAAAGACACACAAATTAATTGCATCCAGATATGATATGAATTTAGAAAATAATCATGTTATAGATTATGAAATTAATAATATGAATGATATTTTTTATACCGGAAGAATGGGAAATTGTGTTCATTATAATGGTTCAAATTATAATGAATTGAAAGATTTATACGAACTAAATAGTAATATGTATTTAGATAATATGGATTATAATGGTGATATTGTGGTAATGGTTGGACGAGATATGAGTAGTGGAAGTGGAGTAATAGTTAGAGGAAAAAGAATAAAATAAAAAAAGGAGAAGAAAATGAAGAAATATATGGAGTAAAATATCCGATATTTTATATAAATTTCGATAGGAATTTACTATTTTGCAATGATTGGCTCATTACATCACATTAACACGGTTAATGTACTCCAAAACAAAATTATCTCTCCGTCTATACAGGCGGGCGGTAAAGTAAACCAGCGAAAATCCGTATTATCCGTGAAATCCGTGTTCTAAACAAAGCTATTTCTACGATACCGTGATAAGAAGTTTACAGAAGTGGAATTAATTATTATATAAGTTTTATTTATTTGTGCGAGGAATTTTTTTCAATTCTTCATCAATATAAGAAGCCATAAAATCTCCTATTGAATCGGTGTTCATACTGCCATCAAAATCGATTGTGAGCCATTTGTTTTCGAAAGCATGAAAGATTGCTTTTCTGATTAATTTTGCCGGAATTCTCATTCCAAGAAATTCATAAATTAATCCTAAACTGTGAAATGTTGCAAAAGGTAAAACTCTATTTTTTTCTGCAATTGTTGGCATTGGGCCATGTAATGGTTCTACCAAAAATTTATTTGAAGAATTTGTAAAGGCAGACAATGAGGTATATTTTCCGTTTGTCATAGCTAATAGTGTTTCAGATAATATTTCGCCAGTTGCTCCAGGTGAAATAATATTATTAAATTTTTTAGGATTTTGAAAAAAGGAAGAGAGAAAGTGTGGCAGTTCTAATATTTCACCATGTAAATCATCATTTTTATCTATTAATTCGGTAAATACTTGTTCCCACAAAACACTACCATTTGGGAATAATTTGTTTCTTTGAACCAAATAGACAGTATTTTCTTTATTATAAATAATATGATTAAATATGTCTGTTAAAATATTTTTTATATTAATATAAGAATAAACAATTGTATCGGAAGTAAGTTCACTATCTGTATGTTTCCTTTTTCTTGCACCACTCAAATTATTAAAGTAATTTATACTTTCGCGATAAAATGTTGTTTTAATTTCGTTTGCTTCAATTCCTCTTAGTGGGGTTAACGATTCATTAAAAAGTATGATTGGTTTAATGTTTAGCGATAAATCAAGCGTTTCAAAAATACTATGATGAATTTGAGAAATATAATTTTGTGTGTAAATTGAAGAATCGCCCAGTGAACCGATAAAAACTCCACGATATTCGTTTTGCAACCTGTGCAAAAAATCGTTTGTTATCGCTTTTCCGTGTTTAACAAAATATTCTCCACCAAATGGAAAAATATCACATGTTACTTTTGTTTTAAAATGTGTGTTAAATACAGATACGATTTTTAACATTTCTTTTGTAATTTCTTTTCCGACTCCATCGCCGGGGATACAAGCAATTTTCATAATTTCACTAATTTTTTATTAATAGGAAAAATCCAATAGTGGTTGATCTAATTGATATGAACCATAGCCAGTGTAATCAACAAAAACAAAACTCCTGTTTGTTTGGTAATAATGCCAAATAATATATGGTTTAGTACCCATCTCAAATGTATGGTCTTCAATATCATCTGGGTGACCGAAAATTGTTAAAACCATACCCCTGTCTGTCTTCCAGCCATTATTTTTGTTTGAAAACGATTTGTTTGCTAAATTAATTCTATGATAATATTCATTCATTATTTCGTTTTCTTCTGTTTGTGGAGAAGGGTCAACAGATTTCCAAAAATTTAAAAACAGGACTCTTTTTTTGTCATTTTCTGCTTTATTAATTTCTTTGTATTCCTTATTTGTGATAAAATTAGTCATTAATAAATATCTCATTTGTTGAACAGCATTGTCAATATTTGAAATTGCTGATGATAAGTTGCCATAACTTACTTGAAATTTAATTGATCTAGAAAATATCTGATCGTTTATTTTTGTGTTCAATTTCATTTCGTATTCTGAATGTTTGAATTTTTTAATATCCAATTTAATTACATATTCTTTTCTTTGTTTTACTAAATCAATTTCATAAGCGCCTTTTTTAATTGGAACTTCATTTCCTGCTTGATAAATAAAATATTCAAATTGTTGGTTTCCTTGTTTACCAAGTGCTGTAAATGCAACAAATATTTCATCTTTATTTTTCTTTTTTGTGCTATCAATTGGAATATTGTTGTATAAATATAATTCGCTTTGTATCCAATGTTTTGTATTTAAAATTGTCATATCGACTTTTTTTTCTTTTTTCCAAATAATTTGTGTAGCAAGATCGGTAACAACAACAGAAACGGTATATTTATCAGGTGTTAAATTGAACGACTCATTAATAATTATGTTTTCTTTTTTTGTTTTTGTTGCTTCAAATGTATTGTATTCGATTGTTTTTATTTGATTTTTACCTATGATTAGACTATCATTTTTATTTACAATTATTGATATATCAAATTTGTTTTTATAAATATTTTTTTCCTTAATAAATAACAATTCATTATTAGGAATGCTAATTTCTATCTCTACTACTCCGGTTTTAATTGTATTTCCGGGTTTCACACGACATTGAAGATTAAATTTGGGAATATTCTTTTTTTCTGTTTCAAAAATAAATCCGTTAAGGAAGAAAAAAGAGAGTATAATTGTGATTATTATTATTTTATTTTTCATTAGTAATTCTATTTTTTAAATCATTTAATTTTATTGGAGTAACGCCAATTGATTCGCATATGATTCCGGCTGCAATATTTGCAATTGACACACTTTGGTTTAATGGATAATTTGCCGTAAAAAACAGAGCTAATGTACTGATAACCGTATCGCCTGCACCTGAAACATCATGAACTTTTTTTGCTTTAGTTGGGATTTGTAGAAAACGGTTTTCGTTTGTTAAGAGAAGCATTCCATCTTCGCCAAGAGTAATTAATACATTTTCACAGTTTAGTTTGTTTTTTATTGTTATTGCACCAGATTTAATATTTTCAATATTATTAAAAGAAACTCCTAATGTTTGTTCTGCTTCTTTTTTATTTGGTTTAAATAGAAATACATTTTTATAAGAGAAAAAATTATCAAATTTTGGATCTACAAAGACGGGTTTAGAATTGTTGTTGGAGCATTTGATTAGGTTTTGTATTAATTTTTTTGTTAATAATCCTTTGTTGTAATCCTGCAGAATAACAACATCAACATCTTTAATTATCTTTCTAAAATTAAGCAGTATTTGTTCTTCTTCAAGTTTGTGAATTTCTGATTTATTTTCTTTATCAATTCTAACAACTTGTTGGTTGTTTGCGATAATTCGTGTTTTGGTTGTTGTTGGGCGAGTATTACTAATAATTATTTGGTCGGAATTAATTCCTGACTTGTCAAACAAATGTTTCATTTTATTACCAGCTTCATCGTTTCCAACCATTCCAATAACAGAACATTTTGCATTTAATGACGCAATATTTAAGCATACATTAGAAGCTCCACCCAATCGTTCAAATGAATTTTCAACATCAACAATTGGAACTGGTGCTTCTGGTGAAATACGATTTACATCGCCAGATTGATAAACATCAAGCATCAAATCTCCAACAACTAAGACATGAAGATTTTTTAAATTGCTTGAGGTTATTTTTATGTTATTAAATGAATTTGTCAATTACTGATTGTCCTTTCATCTCTTTTGGTTTTTCTATGTTCAATATTTTCAACATAGTTGGGGCGATATCTGCTAATTTTCCACCAGAATTTAATTTTGCATTTTTATTGTTTGAATTTATAACAATAAATGGTACTGGATTTAATGTGTGTTGTGTATGTGCCTGATTATTTACATTATCCCACATTTCTTCTGAATTTCCATGATCGGCTGTAATTAAAACAGTTCCATTTTTTTCTAAAAACAAATTAACGATTTTGCCAATAAAAACATCTAAACTTTCTAATGCTTTTATCGCAGCTTTTAAAATCCCTGTGTGTCCAACCATATCACCATTCGCAAAATTAAGAATAATTACATCATGTTTGTCTTCGTTAATAGCGTCTAATAATTTATCGGTTACAATTGAAGCATTCATTTCTGGTTGTAAATCATAAGTTGCTACTTTTGGTGAAGGAACTAAAATTCGCGATTCACCTTTAATTTCTTTTTCATCGCCGCCATTGAAAAAATATGTAACATGGGCATATTTTTCAGTTTCTGCGATTCGCAATTGAGTTAATCCAGAATTGCTAATAACTTCCCCGAAAATATTATTCAAATTTTCTTTCTCAAATAGCACAGGGAATGGGAATTTTTCTTGATATCTTGTCATTGTTACGAAATGTAGATTCATTTTTTTTGTTTGAAATTTATCAAAGTCGTCGAAATTTAATGCTTGAGAAATTTCTCGCATTCTGTCTGCACGAAAATTAAATGTTAAAACAGCGTCACCATTTTGTATTAATCCGGAATTATTACCAGTGTCAATTTTTATTGGTGTAATGAATTCGTCTGTGATATTGTTTTTATATGCTTCTTCCATTGATTGGATTGGATTTGTTGAAGTTATTGCATCGCCTTTTGTTAGGGCGTTATATGCAATTTTTACTCGTTCCCATCTATTATCTCTGTCCATTGTATAAAAACGACCGATTATTGTTGAAAGTTGTCCAACATTTTCCTTTTTCATAAATTCGATAATATTTTCCAAATATTTTTTACCACTATTTGGAGGAGTATCTCGTCCATCAGTTATTGCATGTAAATAAACATTATGAATATCATTTTTTTTCAAGATTAGTAGTATTTTCTTTAAATGTTTAATGTCTGAATGAACACCTGCATCTGAAAGCAGTCCCATTAAATGAATTGGCTTATTGTTTTTTTTTAGATATTGCAATAAGTTTTGAAAGGTTGGTATATTTTCAAACTTTTCACTGTTTAATGAATCTGTTATTTTAACCAAGTTTTGTTTTACAACTCTACCAGCACCAATATTTAAATGTCCAACCTCTGAATTTCCCATAATTCCGGAAGGTAATCCGACAGCATTTCCATGAGCTTGTAAAGTAGTCCAAGGATATTCTTTAAAATATGAATCTAAATTTGGTGTATTAGCTAATTTTAAAGCATTATTATTATTGGCGTCTCTTAATCCAACTCCGTCTAAAATCATTAGTAATAATTTGTTTTTTGACAATGTATAATTCCTTTTTTTTATTTATTATTTATATTCCAAATCACTGTAAAATAACCTATTTATTGGTAAATAGTCAAGTTATTTATTAAATTATGAGATGTAGTTTCCAAATATTTTATTAAAATTATCAATTTACTAAATGCTCCAAGAAGTTATATGAAAATATGAGTATTATGTTTCTTCCTTTTTCTTGCTGACCAAATAATTATAATTTAAAACCGATATTCCAAGTGAATTCCATTTGTATTTAGTGATATGTTTAGGTTTTTATTACAAATTTTTTCGGCTTCATAAAATGCAACGGGAACAGCAATTCCAAGTGCAGCACCAAAAATCACATCACTAGCATAATGATTATCATCATTTATTCGTGATAATGCGGTAACAACAGCCATTGCATATGCTGGAATTCCAGCTTTGTAACCATACCATTTTTGAAAAATTGTGGCTGTTGTAAATGCTACGGAGGCATGTCCCGAAGGAAAAGAATGTCTCTTGCCATTTGGCCGTTCTCTATCAACAGCAACTTTAATAGTTTTGGTAATTCCATAGTTTACGGCATTTGCAACTAAAAAAAATCTAATTGGCTCAATATAGTTGGATTGTTGATATCCTTTTAATATGGATCCGGCAAAGGTAACACCAACGAAAGTATATGTGCTTATCCATTTATCACCAATATTTGCTATATTATCCGACATAATCTGATTGTTTTGTGTCCAATTTTGTATTTCGTCATCGAGTAAAAAAAATCCACCAGCAGATAATAATCCAACACCAAGAATTATTTTACTGTTTGTATTTGTTATTGCAGTAGGGACCACTTTTTTAACATAATCAATATTTGATATTTGAGAATACGATATGTTTACAATAAAAAGAATAATTAGAAGTGTTTTTTTCAAT
>JAOZRH010000273.1 GCA_029931905.1 Fidelibacterota bacterium | reverse complement strand
AAAATGTAAGATATAAGAGTAAAATGGAAGCAGTTTGCGGTTGTAATAAAACATCTTTGTTTGGTTAATAAATAGCAAGCATATTGACAGCTATTAAAACCTCATTTGAATGAGGTTTTTTTTATTATAATTATTTTTTGGGAATTTTGTAAAATTTTTATAAATTTACATCTATGAAAACAACTATTACAATATTATCAATTATTCTTTTTTTTTCTTGTGCAGTAGATAACAAAACCGTAATAAGTGGTAAAAAAATAGATAAAAAAGAGGTTGTCGATTCTTCTGAAAACAGTTTTGATAATCGTTTTTATCCAACAATTGCTATGCAAATATTTGCAAATGCGGAATTATATCGTATCAGTGGTGATTATGCTGGAGCAATATTAGAATATCAGGAAGCATTAAATTATGACACTAATTCTGTAACAATTTATAATTCAATTGGTGATGCATATCTCAATATATATAAATACAGTAATGCTATTGATTATTATGAAAAATCGTTAAGATTGAATCCAAATCAAAATATACTTAAGAATAAATTAGCTGATATTCATTTTGTAATTGGTAATGTAAAAACAAGCATTTTATTATGGAAAGAAATAATTAAAGAAGATCCAGATTATTTTGATGTGTATTATAGTTTAATTAATGCATATTTAGTACAAAAAGATACACTTAATGCAAAAAATATTTTATCTAAATATCAACAGAAGTCTAAAAATGATATTAGTATTTTAAATAATGTTGTAATATTACAGAAAAAACTTGGTAATTTTGATGAAGCAATTGTGATAACGGAAAAATTGATAAAATTAACTAATGATAATAAATATTATGATTTGTTAATTGAATTATTATTTTTAGATAATCAAGAATATAAGATTGATAGTGTTGTAGATGATTGGATAAGAACAGATTCATTAGAATTGACACCATATTATTATAAAATTAATAATTACATTGATAATGGGAAAATAGATTCTGCTAAAAAATATTTGGATAGAATAGATTCTCGATGGGAAGAAAGGTGGTGGATATCTAATTTCCAAGCATTAATTAGTATTGAAGATAATTTACAGGATAGTGTTGATTTTTATTATAAGAGGGCATTTAATTTTGAAAATTCTCCATCAATTTTATATTATGATTATTCTTTTTGGTTATTAGAAAACAGAAGATATGAAGATGGAATTGAAGTAATAGATTTGGCATTAGAAAAATTCCCCGACAATAAAAATTTGAAGTATGTCAGAGCATTGATTTATAGTGAAAGTGGTGAATTGCAAAAAGCGATTCAATTGTTTGAGATGTTGCTTTCTGATAATAATAACAATAGTGCAATATTACATAATTTAGCATTGTTATATGAACAGAATGCTCAATATGAAAAGTCAAATGATGCTTATGAAACTATTATTTCAATTGATAAAAATGATGCGGTAGCATATAATAATTATAGTTATTCGCTAGCTGAAAGAGGTGAAAATTTACAAAAAGCACTCAGAATGTCAGAAAAAACATTGAAAATTGATCCAAATAATGGTGTTTATTATGATACAATGGCTTGGATATTATTCAAAATGGGTGATTATTCAAAAGCGTTAAAATTTATTGATAGAGCAATAGGTTTAGAGAATAACCACAATCCAGAATTATTTTATCATAAAGGTGAAATTCTGTTTGAACTTAATCGTTCAGAAGAGTCAAAAAAGTTTTTTAAATTAGCATTAGAAATTGATCCTGCATTTTCTCTTGCAAAAAAAAGATTGGAGGATATTAACAAATGATTGATGTATCTTTGGTTATACCAGTATTCAACGAAGAAGAAACTATAGTTAAATTAAAAGAAAAAATTGTAGATGTATTCAAAAAAGAAAAACTTAATGGTGAAATT
>JAOZRH010000109.1 GCA_029931905.1 Fidelibacterota bacterium | reverse complement strand
TTTACAGCAGAATGAATTATTTTTTTACAAGCCAAATTTCCTGCTTGTGTTACAACAATTTCTCCAGAATTTACAGGACCTTTTTCAATCGCTTCATCTTCAATAATTTGTCCACCTGCTTTTTTTATTGCACCTGCTACTCCACCACCCATCCAAAAATGATTATTTGATGCATTTACTATCACATCAACATCTTGATCAACAATATTGCCTTTTATAATTTCAATTTTCGCTCTTCCAATTTGTACACTATGCATAATTTTACCCTTAATTTGAATCGTTCTCTGAAATTACTGTAATATTATATTCTTTTGAAAATTTTTCAAAATCAACATTTCGCATATCAACATTATATTCTATAAAATCATCTCCAAATTCTTGCTCAATTATCTTTCCAAATTGATAAATTGCAGAATTTGCTTTTCCATCTGTATTAGGAATTCTTATTATTCGCTTGTGTGAATTTTCATCCATTTTTTTCTTTATTTCCACTAATAGTTTTTCAATTCCCAAATCTCTTTTTGCAGAAATAAAAATCCCTTCAGACAATTGTTTTTTAATTATTTCAATATTCATATTATCTGAAATCATATCCACTTTATTATATATATTTATAAAATTTTTCTCGGAAATTTTGAATTCTTTCAATTCATCATCAATTGTTTTTATGTGTTGTATAAAATTTGGATCAGAAATATCAATAATTTTTAAAAGCAAATCAGCCTCTTTCACCTCTTTTAATGTAGTTCTAAAAGACGCAACTAATTGATGTGGCAATTTTCTAATAAAACCAACGGTATCACTTAGAAAAATTGTATGTGATTTGTCAATTTCACATTTTCTGATTGTTGTATCCAATGTTTTAAATAATTTGTCTTCAACTTCTACACCAGCCGATGTCATATTATTCATCAATGTTGATTTACCTGCATTTGTATAACCAACCAATGCTACATTAAAATGTTGACTACGATGTTTATTTTGTGTTTCACTTTGCGATTCAATCTTTTTAAGTTGCATTTTTAGTCTTTTAATTTGATTTCTTATTAACCGTCTATCAACTTCAATTTGTGTTTCACCTGGACCACCTCGCATATCAATTCCACCCTTTTGTCTTTCCAAATGAGTCCATTTTTTAGATAATCGTGGCAACATATATTCCATTCTTGCGAGACCAACTTGTGTCTTAGCTTCATTAGTTTTTGCATGATCATTGAAAATATCAAGTATCAAAGAACTTCTATCCAATACTTCACAATCTTCAAATTCTTTCTGAATATTTTTTTGTTGCGAAGGTGTTAATTCATCATCACAAATCACTATTTGAACATCTAATTCTTCAACTAAAAGTACTAACTTTTCTAATATTCCTTTTCCGACATAATGAACATTGTGAATTCTTGTCCGAGATTGAATAATTGTATCAACTACATCTAATTCTAATGTATTAGCCAAAAGTTCCAACTCTTTTACAGAGCTCTCTGTCAATTCTTTTTCACCAGGAAGCGAAACAGCAACTAATATTGCTCTTTTTGTTTTGGGTGTAATATCGTGCATTTATTTCCTTTATTTTTAATTTATAATTGTTTTCCAACCGCTAATAATAACATTTCAATTCCAAAAAATATTACTGCTAAAACAAGAAATAATTCATTCAATGATTTTCCCTGTTTTGCTTTTTTAATATTCTCAATTATCTTTTCATCCCATTTTATTACAGTGTGTTTATCAAAATCAATCGTTTCTATTATTTTTTCACTCTCGGGAATATTTACAGAATAATTTATAACTTTTTCATTAAATTTCATCTTGTAAAATCCGGGAATATTTGTCTCTTTATATACAGAATTTGCTCTTTCGTTTTCATTTTTAGTATTTATTATTGTAAAATTTTGACCATTATTTACAATCGATTCGTTTAATAAAATATTCGTTTCAGGTAAAAATATTGCATTATGAATAAAAGATTTTATTAGTTTTGTAAAATATGGAGAAATTCCAAATTCATTCCAAGAGAAATCAAACGGACTTAATAATGTATAAAATTTCAATTTTCTATCTTTGAATAATAATGGATTACCATTTGATAATTCCCAAATATTTATTTTATTTTTTTTATCCGTTGTATAATATTTTTTGATCATAAACTTTGATTTTGAAAATTGTTCGAATTTATATTCCGAATTTATATTAGATAAAGTTAGAAAAGAAGATGACTTTTCATTTTGATTATTTCCTAAATTTCCAGTATATTTTTTCCAATTATTATTGTTTATTTTTTTACCAGTCATTAAAATTATCGGTTTTTTCTCTGCAAATTTAATAAGTCTATTTTTCTGTGCCGACGATAATTCATACAAATTATTCATAATTACCAAATCTGTTTCTTGAATATTATAACTCGATAATTCCGAAGGCAATATATTTGTATAATTAATTTCTTCAATTGCATCAAAAGCCAATGACAGATAATTTTCATCTTCACTTTTAGAAATATTTAAGATATTAATTATTTTCTGTACAGGAAATGAAAAATAAATTGAATTGTCTTTTTCATAATCATCGCCTTCAATCGTAACAGTTCCTAAAATCCATTCTTCACTTTCTGGAATAAAACTAAAACTGCCATATCCATTTTCATCTAAAGTAACTTGCCCAATTCGCTTTCCATTTACATTGAGATATACTGGCGTGACATCAAATCTTTTTAACGAACTATTAGCTTTCAAATTTATCTGCACAAATTCATTTATTGGATGAAACTTATTCTCAATATAAAATGTGCCGATATTAGCATTAAATCTTTCAAGAAAATTCATAACAATAAAATTACTTTGTTCATCATCTTTTTGACTATCTATTATTTTAAATAACGAATCAGTCATTTCATTTTTTTGGTAATCACTGAATAATATTACATTATGATTAAATATTCCGTTTGAATGAAAATAATCGTTTATTATTTTTTTGACAGAATCTATTGAAAAATTTCTATTGTCAATTTTAATAATTTTCCACTTTAAAAAATTATTTTCTAATAATTTTATTTTATTTTCCAATTGTTCATCAATATTCATACTAAAACTATTATCAACAATAAGAATTCCATTTTTTAAACTACTATTTCCAGATTGAAATTTTTTCCAAAATGGTTGAGCAAATGCAAAAATTAAGGCAATAATCCACAAAACTCTGAATAATAAAATCAAAAATTGTTTCAACTTTAATTTTTTAATTGCACCAGAATGAATCTCTTTTAAAAACTTAAGTGACGAAAAATAATATTTTTTATATCTTCGTTCGCTTATCAAATGAATAATAATTGGAATTGTAGCCAAAGATGTAAAAATTAGAAATAGTGGTTGTAAAAAGTTCAATTTATTTTTTATTTAATATTGTAAATTTCATTATCTATAAATATACTTTTTTAATATGTAAAATCAAAATGTTAGTAAGGATTTTTATTTCATAAAAAATGTTAATAGCATAATTAATAATTGTATATTTGACGAGAAATTATTATTATAACTTTAATAATTCAAAAAAATATTGAGGATAATAAAAATCTATGGCAAAATTAACATTTACATTAACAGAAATATTTGAAATTGCAAAGAAAAATAACATATTACCAAAACAAATAGAGTCAATTTATTTTGAAAATGACAACATCAAATTAGTAATAAAACTAGCAACCTTAATACCAAGTTTAACAATAAATATAAGATTTGATAATTATAATAATGGAATTGTTTATCTCGAATTAGCATCCGGTTTTATTGCAAAGCAAATTAAAAAATATTTTAAACAATTAGATAAATTTAATTGGATTGAAATTCACAACACACAAATTTTGTTATTCCCAAATAGAATTATTCAAGAATATATAATTGGAATCAAAATAAAAGATATTAATTTAAACAATAATTTAATATCAATTGAAACTGAAAATATATAATTATTTTATATAAAAGAGTTAATCGCTTCTGAAACTTCTCGAATTTCATCTTCAGTAATAAAATGACTTATTGGTAAAGATAAAACCTCGTTTGCAATCATCTTTGAATTTGGTGTTTTAAATTCATTATAATCATCTTTGAAAGCTACTTGATCATTTAAAGAAATTGGATAATATACAGCTGAAGCAATCCCTTTTTCTGCTAAATAATTTTTAACCTTATCTCTATTTTTTATTCTGATAGTAAATTGGTGATAAGTGTGAAAATTTCCATTTAATGTAATTGAAGTTCTGATAGATGGATCTAATAGTTTTTTATATAATTCACCTGCATTATTTCTCTTTTTCAACCATTCACCAATATATTCTATTTTTACATTTAAAATTGCTGCTTGTATTGTATCCATTCTACTATTTACACCAATTAAATAATGTTCATATTTTCTTTTTTGTCCATGATTTGTAATCATTTCCATCTGTTCCGCCAATTCATCATTATTGGTAATTATTCCACCTGCATCACCATAAGCACCTAAGTTTTTTGAAGGAAAATATGAAATAGTGCCAATATCTCCAATAGTTCCAGCAACTTTTCCATTTTGAGTCGCACCAAAAGCTTGAGCAGTATCTTCAACAACTTTTAAATTATGTTTTTTCGCTATTTTCATAATCGTATCCATATCTGCCATCTGACCAAATAAATGTACAGGTAATATTGCGACAGTTTTTTCTGTAATGGCTTCTTCAATTTTATCTGTATCTATTAAGTAAGTTTCAGGATTAATGTCAACGAACACTGGTTTTGCCTTAAGGAGTGCAATTACTTCTGCTGTTGCAATAAATGTAAATGGTGTAGTAATAATTTCATCTCCGGGTTTAATCCCCAAAGCCATTAAAGCAATTTGCAAAGCATCTGTGCCGTTTCCACAAGCTAAATGATGTTTTACTTTTAAAAATTTCTCTACTTTTTTATTAAATTCTAATATTGATTTTCCTCGAATAAAAGCTGTTGAATCTAGCACATCGCCTATTCCTTTTAATATTTTATCTTTCAAAAAATCATACTCTAATCTTAAATTTGCCATTGGTATTCTCATATCATCATCCTTTTTTATTGTCCCTTTGCAGAAAAGACAATCGAAATTGTATTTAATATTATTTTAAAATCTAATCTAAGTGACATATTTTCCAAATAATATAAATCATATCGTAATTTTTCTTTTACATCATCAAATGATTCATCATATTTATGTTTAATTTGTGCCCAACCAGTAATTCCAGGTTTCATTTTTAATCTATGTTTATAAAGTGGAATTTCTTTTGAAAAATTTTCAACAAAATTAGGTCTTTCCGGTCGTGGGCCAACTATACTCATGCTTCCTTCTATAACATTAATAAACTGAGGAATTTCATCTAATCTTATTTTTCTTAATATCCTACCAACTCGTGTTATTCTAGGATCATCTTTTTGTGACCAAACAGGTCCACTTTCCTTTTCTGCATCAACAATCATAGTTCTTAATTTATATATTTTAAACGCTTTGCCATTTTTCCCAGCTCGTTCCTGATGATAAAATACAGGTCCTTTTGAATCAAATTTTATTATTATCCACAACATTAGTAAAAGCGGAATAAAAAATATTAATGCAATAATTGAAATGAATATATCAATTATTCTTTTTACAATTCTTTCCCAAGACGGCATAATTTTTGGGAAAATATCTATCAATGGAAACCCATAAATTTGATTGGTTCTTGCTTGACCAGAAATAATGTCATACATATCGGGAATAATTTTCAATCCAACATCTAAATCACCAACCTGATTGATAACATCTAATAATCTTTTATGATTTGTCGTTTCAAAAGCTATTACAAGTTCACGAATATTATTATTTTTTATTAATTGTGGAAGTGATTTTATTCCTCCAATTACCTCTTTATCTTTATATTTTTTACCAATATTTTCTGGTGAATTTAATGAAACAAAACCAATTACTCTATAACCAAGTGCTGGAAATTGTTCGATCTTATCATAAATACTAAACCCAAACGGATTCCATCCAACAATTAAAACATTTGATAAACCAAGACCATTTGTTAATCTTCGTCTTCTATAACTTATTAAAAAACTTCTCCCTAATATTATAAAAAATATTAGTGAAAACCAATAAATTAAAATAGTAATTCTAGTAACTGACAACGGCTGATACAAATCAAATGTAAGCAAAAACATAATAATAATACCATAAAAAGTCGTCTTTACTACTCTAAAATTCTCATCAGTTCTTGAAGGAGCAATAGGGAATTGATATAATCCATAATAAAAAAATATAATTATCCAAAATATTGACAAAATAACCGTTGGTATTGCAATATCTAAAAAATACAATTCTGCTTTATTTGAAAAAATATTCAATTTATAACGAAAAACAAATGTTAATAAAAATGCACTAATTGTTGCAATAATATCAGAAACTAATATTGTTAATTTAAATCGCATCTATAATTTGTCCTTTTGTAACATGATTGTATAATAATAATAATTTTTAATTTAACAAAAGAAGAAATTAAATTAAATATTTTTATTTCTAATTAAATTATCTGTATTTTTTAATGCCATTATATATATAATTAACAAAATAGTATAAACTCTTTACTAATGATAATTTTTCTATTTTTCTATAAACTTTCCATTGATCTGAAGCAGTTTTTAATTTATTACTTGAAACCGATACTTTTCTAATTCTATAAACAGCTAATGGTTCAATTATCCCTTCTGTAGAATCTATTTTATTCAATATTTTTAACCACAAACCATAATCCTGTCTTTTTAAAATATCAGGCATATATAATTTACCAATTTTCTTCGTATCATAAATTGCCGTTAAACATCCTATTGAATTGGATTTGAGTAGCTTTTTATATGTAATTTTGCAAGGAACAACAAATTTTCCTAAATCTTTATTATCTTCATCTATAAGATTATATGAACTATATGTAAAATCTAAATTATTATCTTTCATTAATTTAATTTGC
>JAOZRH010000014.1 GCA_029931905.1 Fidelibacterota bacterium | reverse complement strand
ATTTATTTTCATTTATTTTACTCCTGTTTTATTTTTTGAATATTTTTCCATATTAAACTTTAGAATAATTATTATATTTTCAATTAAAGAATACAAAATTTAATAATTATATATTATCGTTAATTTTACAAAATCATCTAACGATTCCATTGATTGACCACTATTCATATTTTGAAAATTATCCGAAGTTGTCCAAGAATAACTAAGATTTAATGAAATTTCATCAAAAGTTTTCTGCCAAGAAAAATAATTAAATAATTCCATATTTTCTACATCATAATAAATTATTCCATTTATCATGTCAAAAATTCCAATTGGATAATTTAATAATATTCCAGCAAACTTTCTTTCTATTTCAGTTTTAAAAAATTCGTCTGTCATATTCATATAAAAATATTCGCCAAGAATATGCAACCCATTTCCAAGTGGAATTGTATAATCGCTTCCAATTGTAATCATTTCTTGCCACTTAGAAAAATATGCTTCATATTTTATTGCTTCTGCTTCAAACCATAATCCTACTCCAACATCCCATTTCCCATCAATCGCAAATCTATTTTCCTGAAAATTATCATTTTCAACTTGAACAAAAAAGAAATTTGTTTCATAAAATCGATTATGATAACTAAGTCCAAATTCGCCACCCAACATAGGCAACTGAATTCTACCGCCATATTCGACAGTATTATCTTTTGTTGAAAACACTTCTATTCCCTTTCTATCATTATTTCCATAAAGTCCCCATAGCCAAATGTTTGCATTATTCAAAAAATAATATCTCATCCGTAATCCCCAAACACCTTCCGATAAACCGAGCGGGTCACTGGGATCGCTTGAAGCAAACCACATCAACGGACGAAACAAAAATGCTGAACCAAAATTTATTTTTTGCAAACCTAATCGTGTTTCAAATTGATTTGTAGAATATCTACACCATAACCGATAAAAATCTGCATTTGAATTATTAATTGTATCAAAATCTGTTTGATATGATAAATTTCCACTTAATTCAAAATCAATAATATTTTCTGATTTTTCGTAAATATCTATTCCTAACGATGGTAAATATCTGCCTGTAAATAAATAATTAGAATTAACTAACGAACTACCTGCAAGTCCACTAACTTTCCCATAAAAATTTAATTTATTATTTTGAGAATACAACAAACTCGTAGAAAAAATAAAATGTAAAAGTAAAAATATGGTGATTTTTATTTTTACATTTTTCACTTGTTAAATACTCCGACACTTGGTTATAAAGCTAATAAAGTAACAAAATAAAATAAGATATTTTGTAGAGACGATACAAATATCATCTCTACAATTTTAATTATTACTTTTCTTTAAAAAATTTATAAAACTCACTTTCAGTTGATAATATTAATTTTGTATTCGAATCAATTGTGTTTTTATATGTTTCCATTGTTTTTGTAAACTCATAAAAATCTCGTGATTGTGAACTTTGATTATATGCTTCAGTATATATTGCAGTTGCTTTTGCATCTGCTTTTCCTTTTATTACTTCTGCTGTTTTAAAAGCTTCAGATTGAATTCTTTGCAATTCACGATCTTTTTCTCCACTGATTCGAGATGCTTCTCCTTCACCTTCTGAACGATATTTGTCAGCAATTCTTTTTCTTTCAGTGATCATTCTTTCAAATACTTTTTCCTGAACTTCTTTAACATAATTAATTCTTTTAAATTTAAAATCAAGAATTTCTATTCCAAGATCATTCGTTCTTTTCCGTGCATTTTCTAAAACTTTTTCTGCGATTTTATGTCTTCCTATCTTTATTTCAGCCAATGGATCCGTTTCTTGAGAAATCAATGTATCTGTTACTTCTTCAGTTCTATTAGAAGATCTTACAACTTCAATAAGATCATTATTTGCAATAACATTCCTTGTCTCTCCATCAATTATATCATCTAATCTGGAATGTGCTCCTCGTTCATCTCTCAATCTTTTATAGAATAATAATGGATCTATAATTTGCCATCTGGCATATGAATCAACCCATATAAATCTTTTATCTTTTGTTGGAATTTGGTTTCTCTGTCCATCCCATTCTAAAAATCTTCTATCGAAATAATGTGGTGTGTCTAAAAAAGGCACTTTAAAGTGAACACCAGGTACGATAATTGGCTCCCCAACTGGTTTACCTAATCTTGTTACTATAACCTGTTCTGTCTCATCTGTAATATACAATGATAAAGAAGCGAAAATAATAACTGCAACAATTAATATAATAATATATTTATATTTTTTCATTTTCAATTCTCCTATTTTTTACTATCTAAATTTAATAATGGAAGCACACCTGTTGCATTTTCATCTAAGATGTATTTCACACCTGTTTTTGGAAGAATTTCATTCATTGTTTCTAAATAAATTCGTTGACGAGTAACTTGAGGAGCTTTTTTATATTCATCATATATCGCAACAAATCTTGCAACATCACCTTCGGCTCTATTTACTCTATTCAATGCATATCCTTCTGATTGTTGTATCATTTGTTTTGCTTCACCAAGGGCACGAGGTACAACTTTATTGTATTCTGAATATGCTTGGTTTATTAATTTTTCTTTATCTTGTTGTGCTTCGTTTACTTCATTAAAAGATGCCTTTACTCTATCGGGTGGAGTTACATTCTGTAAAACAACTTGTTCTATTTTTATACCAGTCTGATATTGATTACATAGTTCTTGTAATGTTACTTGAACTGCATTCGCAATATTTTGACGACCAATTGTCAATACTTCATTTACAGTTCTATCTCCAATAACTTCTCGCATCGCGGCTTCTGTCATATCCCTTAAAGTTTTTGTAGAATTACGAACTTTAAATAAATATTTGTAAGGATCACCAATTCTATATTGAACAATCCATTCAACTATTGCAACATTTAAATCACCAGTCAACATTAAAGATTCATTATTATAAGAACGAGATGAATAAGATGAATTAATTCCTGCTTTCACAGTTCGAAAACCAAATTCTTGTTTTAATTGTCTTTCAACTGGAACTTTATATAATTTTTCAATATATGGAAGTTTCATTTTAAATCCAGGATCTACAGATCTATTATATTTTCCTAAGCGTAAAATTACACCAATTTCTTCAGGTTCTATAATAAACCAAGAATTCAGCAATATTATAACAACAACTACAATAATAATTATTCTTGTCAATTTTTTAGAATTTGTTTTAAGTTGGTTTAAAAAGTTTTGTAATTCTTCATTTGCCATCATATCCTCCTTATTTAAATAATATAATTCAAACACATTGTAATAATAGAATAACAAAAATATATGTCAATTGCAATTAATATTCAATATATCTTATTAAAATCTATTTATTAGGTTATACAAAAACTTCTATTTTAAAAAAATTGTTATAAAAAAAAAGACGACAAATAATTGTCGTCTTTTTAAATTCATCTATTTACTAAATGACTATTTTAATAATACCATCTTTTTAACTTCAGATTTATTATCAATTGATAATTTGTAAATATATGTTCCACTAGCATAATCAGCACCATCAAATACAACATTATAAGTATTTGCATTTCTGAAACCATCAACCAATGTTGAAACTAATTGACCACGAACATTATAAACTTGCAATTTTACATTGCCAGCTTCATTTAATGTGAAATCAATTGTAGTAGTTGGGTTAAATGGATTTGGATAATTTTGTGACAATGCAAATTTTTCAGCTGTTGGCAATTCTTCAACACTTGTTAAATCAGTAGCCCAAGTTGGTGTTGCATATGTCCATTTATTAATTGTCCATAAATAGAAATCATTTGTATACATTGTAGTTGCATCAGCAAAAGAAGCACCACGAGGTCCATTTGCACCACCATCATTCAATTCAGATGCTTTTGAATTTGCAGTACAACTATCAACAACAACTAAACCAAATGCTTCAAGGTGTTCCTTGTTATCTGGATCTAATACCCACCAACAAGAACCTAATTCGCCTGCCCAACCTTTTCTTAATTCACCAGCAATAATATTTCCATCTGGAGCCCAATCAACACTTGATGCCCACATTTTTTCATAAACTTGGTTGTCATTAGTAGTATCTTCTACAAATGAAATTTCATTTGTTGCTTTGTCATACCAAAAGTTTCCTAATGTATCAACAATTCCTAAAGTATCAACAGGACCAGCGCCACAATGATATTTTGGAACTCCCCAACCTGACCAAGTTGTTCCTGTAAATACATCATAACTTCCGTCTGCATATCCTCTAGCAATAGCTGAACGCAAAATATAATTAACACTCATTACTGCTTCAAATGATGAATAATCTGTTGCATCAATTTCATACATTGGATCGCCACCAGGTACAACATGAGTTACATAAATTTTATTATTTACTACATCAATAGCAGGACCAGTTAATCCACCACCTTCAGGTATAATCCATCTGTCAAGAAGTTCTCTTGTTTGGTGATTGATTTTTAAAAGAGCATTATAACATGCAAAAACTACATTACCATCTGCATCTAATTCCATTCCTCTTCCTGAACCAGTATGTGCACTTTCAGCATACAATGTATCTTTAATACCTGTTCCAGTTAAAACTGTAAGAATTGTATCTACAGTACCGTCTGAATTAAAAACCCAAAGAGGTTTATAATGACAAGTATCAGCACCTCTCATAAATTCTACACTTCCACCTTCAGTATTTGGACCATATCCACTATAGAATGATACCCAAATTTTTCCAGCTGGATCCACAACTATTCCATGTTGTGAATTTTGATACCAATCAGCATCTCCACTAATAGCACTTGTACCTTTAATAATAGAAGTATCTGCACCTCTAAAATCCATAAACTCTGAGTCCCAAGTTACTGTCGCAAATGACAAACTAGCTACCATAGCTATTGTCATCAACACAAAGATCAACTTTTTCATTTGATTCTCCCTTTTTTTGTTAAAATTTCCAATTTTCTCTTCTCTCTCTAATTGCTCTAATTATAATATATATATTTTTAAATGTCAAGTATTTTTTATCTACTGTGATATTCAGCACTTTTTGAAAACATGTTTAATTTCAATACTGTATTGTTTGCTGCTGTAACATCATCTCTAACAGTCAAGTACATATAATTTCCAGTCCAAGTCATTTTGTAAACCGAATATATAACTTCACCCCTTAATAATTGTGGATACAAATATGAATAACTACCATTTTCATAATCCTTTGTTGAAGATGATATTTTCACAACTGCATCTGCACTATTATTCTGATCACAAACAGTTCCAACAAACATATTTCCATATTCATCAAATTCTAATGCACTAATAATAGAAGAATATTTGCTAGTCCAATCTACAACTTCTTGTTGTGCTCCCAAGCTACCATCTGATGCTATAGAATGTTTCCATATTTTTTGTCCATCTAACAAAGTATCTGCTCCACTATAAACACCACCAACATATAAATCACCATCATAAACACGAGTAGCTTTTAATTTATAATCAGTATAATCCATAGCAAGTTCACTAACTGAAAGATCTGAAGGGTCAACCTTATATATAGCATCTACACCTACAAAAAATAAATTCCCATTGCTATCAAAATCTAAATCATAAGTAATAGTTGATAGTACACCATAACTACGAACCTTTGTTGTAGTATCAGTTTTTGATGTATATTTCCCATCCATACAATAAAGATTACCTTCTCCAAATTTTAAAGCTTTTGGTGCATTAAGAAAAGCTTGACAATAGTCATCTACTCTTGTACCATTAGGTAACAATTTGGTCATATATTGTTTACTTTTATCCTGTTTAGTTAAAAACACATTACCATCATTATCAGCTGTAATACCATAGATGTCATCTACTTCAGAAAATATTGGATCACCTGGTTGTGAAAATGGACTTTTAATCCAATACGGTGAATATTCTGCAAAAACAAGAGCACCATCAGAACCTGATCTATCTACTTTAATTGTTAACGAATCACCAAAATTAGCAGGTGGTAAAATTCTCATTTCAGTTGTTGTCGATGATACAATTTCTCCTCTAACACCTCCAAAAGCAACATGCATTACACTTGCATCAGTAGAAAAATTTTGTCCAACAACAACAACAGTATCAGCATCTGTCCAAGCTGTATCAGCTGGGGTTATTGATGTAATAATTGGTGCTGCACCGCCATCAGGATTATCACCTGGCCATAACGAATCAGGATAGTCTTCTGCACAACCAGTAAAGATAATTGTAGAAAACATTACCACTAGTCCTAAAACAGTAATCAAGTTATTTTTTTTCATTTTTTTCCTCTCTTTTTTTTATCTTATTACAATAATTTTTTTAAATGTTGATTCGCCTTTATTGAAATTTGGAGAATCTTTTGTTACTTCTATGTATGCAACATAAATACCACTTACAACAATTTGTCTGTCTTTAGATATCAAATTCCATCTATGATCCCCACTTCCATCAGTATGATTTAATGTTTTAATCAAATCGCCTCTTTCAGAAAATATTTGAATTTTACAATATCCAGGAATATTATAAAACATAATTTTATCTTTATCAAGTCCTTCTCCAAATTGCATTTCTTTTGCTTTAATATTATACGGATTTGGCACAATGCGAGTATCATTAAATCCTTTTCCCTCTTCTCTTCTCAAATATGCCGGTTGAGTTGTTTGAGTATATGCTCTATTACTTTTTAATCTACCTTTTGGATTTAAATTGCCAGCATTATTATCACTTCCATCAGAAAATGCAGAAATATAATAATAATATGAAATTCCTCTAATTGGCGTCATATCAACATATTGATTTGAAATAGTTGGGTTTTCAGTACCAACTCCACATTCATATATTTGATGAAATACAGAATCTACTGAGGATGTTGCTCTATAAACGATATATCCTCCAAAATTTGGATTAGTTTCTGATGGACTTGGATTCCAATCTAAAGAAATTTTATCGCCTCCAGAAGAAACAACAAATTCTGTCGGAGGTTGTGGAGGTAATGGAATACTATATCCACTCTCGTAATTTTTCTTTGCTCTACTATAAGTTTGTAAAATAGAATCTTTACCTGTATAAACCCAAGCATTTTTATATTGAACATTATTGCTAGCATCTGAACCATCAGGCAAAACTAAATTTTCATCATAAAACCAGTTGTTACCAACTTCTCTTGCTTTTTCTCTACTCAATCCGCTTACACCTTCGGCTTGAACAATTTTCACTTTTTCACCAAAGTTTAATGTATATGGACCATAGGTTAAAAATCCTGCAGCGCCACCACCATCATTACCGGGATTATCTTGTGGAAGATCATTTTTTCCTGGTCCAGGAGCACTAATACCATTATCCATCGGTATTTCACTTCCTGTATATAAATCAGTTCCTTCTAACATTTCCCATAAATCTCTCATTCCACTTGCATTATTATTTGAAATCCCTGGATAAGTATCACCAGCATGCCAACCAATAATTCTATGTTTTGTCAAATCATCATTTACAGTATCAGTGGGAGAACCATCACAATGCAACGAAACCATTCCTGCAAATTGTGGGCAAGATAATCTTCCCTTATCATCTAAATCGGGTCCACCAATATTGTCAAAACTAACATTTCCATCTTGTCCTACCCAGCTCCAAAAACATCTCAAAGAATCATTACCATTGGGATAATTATTCCCCATATGTGAAACCCATTGAAGTTTTCCCCAAGTCATAGCACCTGCAATTGTATATCCACCTTCTCTACTTGTGGCATATCTTGGCATAAAACCACTATACATTTCATTTATTGTCTGACCTGGCAATTCAATTTCTTCATCATCATCTATATTTCCAGTATTTTCATAAGTATATTCATAAATAAAGTAATTGTCATGATATTGTTGACTAAAAGCATAAATTGTTCTTGTTACTGTAACTCCCATTGAAGTATTTACAACATTTGTTATAATCCTGTCAAATGGCGAATTGATATCATGAAGTTCGTCAATTTCGTATTTTTTTGTAACATTTATTCCATCAACCAAAATTGTAGGAGGTAAAAATTTTGCTGTTTGTTTTAACGATATTGGATATAAATAATTTGGCGAAAAATCGCTTGAAAAATAAACACCTTTATAATCCATATCAATACCATTTTCATTAGTAAAATCCTTACTAACAATCCAATTTCTATCTATTACAAAATTGTCTGTTTTTGAATAATAAGCTGGCCATTGTAATCCTTCATAGATTCCTGCATTAGCATTCCAAGCCCTTTCAGCACCAAATGCACTAAAATAAGATTGCAATGAGCCTACTTTAATCCACATTTTTTTATTATAAGTTACTTGTGCCTGTACAACACTCACTAACAGTAAGGTAACCAATAATATTGTAATGTATTTTATTATATATTTTTTCATATTTCTTGATTATTCCATTTATTTAAAAATTAATTTTAATTCCAATAGTAATTTGTCGTGGATTCAAATATGCCAATGAACTAATATTCGGCATATCAATATATGCTTTATCATCTAATATTTTTTGTTCTACATCTGTAAGATTATCTGGGTCAATAGGATTAAATTGTTGATATTCTACACCATCTTTTCTAACTTCACCAACTCTATCATCTCCATGTTCTTTCCCTTCTTCATAATCAAAATGTAGTGATGTTAAATAATCTTGCCAATCATAATAATCAGAAAAACCAGTATAACTTAATTTTTTAAAATTAAACACATTTTGAACATCCGCAAAAAATACAAAATCGTATTTTTGTGATATAGAAATTGTTTTTGATAATCTAATATCTGCACCCCAATAATCTTTCCATTGGACATTATCAACTATATCGATTTCTTTGGTACCAGTGTAAGTGAAATGACTTCCTGCTTTCCAAGATGATTTTAAATTTAGATTCCAGTCGCCAACAATTTGTGAAGGAATAAACAATAAATTAAAATTCTTAGGTATATGAAAGTTTAATCTCATATTTGCAAAAGGTCGTGGCTGAGGTCGTGATATATATGGATTTTCATTTAAGTAATTTGTCTGATCTAAGAAATCTTCAAAAATCCTATTGATACCAAAATATCCAGTTGTCTCGATATGATATGTGTAGTTTATTGAACCAGTTAACAATCTTCCAGTGTTCTTTGTAATTGTAAATTCAACGCCTCTGATATCTCTATATCCGTTAGAATTTGCCTTATCATAAGATACGGATTCATCTGAATTTGTATAATGTGTCCAATAAGTTTCATTTTTAATATCTTTATAATATCCAGCAATTTTCAATAATACTGCATCAAACAAACTCTGCTCATATCCTAACTCATATTGGACTGTTGTTTGATAACCCAAATCAGGTGTACCTAATTTATTGATACTTCCTGTTCCTAATCTATCAATTGTAAATCTATATCGTGATTGTGGCAATGCATTGAAATGCCCATAATTAAAATAAATTTTTGATTTTTCTGTTATTGGGTGAGATATTGCTAAACGAGGACTAATTTTATAAATTGCTTCAGATTTATTCTTTGTTGCTAAATCTTCTAAATTAAAACCATTATTAGAATTTAACAACTCATCATATTGCTCTAATTCAAACCATTCTACATTAGCTTGTGAATAATCAAATCGTAATCCAGAGTTTACTACCAATCCTTTAAATTCTAATTTATTTTGCAAATAAGTTCCAAATCTATAAGGATTTTGATACCATTCATTATAATATCTCCAAAACTGATTTGTAGGATGATCATTCCAAGAATCAATTTCGAATTCATCATATATAAATGAAAAACCCGTTTTAATTTGTAAAAAATTAGTCATCTGATTAGTAAAATCACCTTTAATAGTTGTTGTAGAATTTTCACTTCTATCCATAGCAAAACCAACCCAATCTGTTCTCATTCCAACAACTGTAGATGCTCCATTTGGAAAATATCCATAAGGAAATTCGTCAGTCAGATATTCAACATTAGGATTATTTTCAAAAATATCAATTATAGTACTTGTATCTCTAAAAGCTGGTCTGTCTATATGGTATTTGCTTGTAAATTTACTAACTATAATATTGTAATATTTCTTGTTTGATATTTGATGAGTAAATTTTGCACCAATTTTATTCCTGTAAATTGTAGCTGGATTATACACTGATGGAACATATAAAACAAATGAATTGCTTTTTGCAGAACTTGCTACACTATATACCGAAGAAAAATTGTTATTTCCATTTGGTAATGAAGTCCAAGTTGCTTGACTTACGGTTTTCAACTCTCCATATAATCCACTAATTGATAATTTCATTGAAGGTGATATATCAGATGTTATTTTCAAATTATAAGAATAATCATTTTGTGAATCTCTAGATAATGGCAAAAGATATGCATTTTGTTTACCAATAAAAGATGCAAAAAATCTTAAATTACCTAATTTCTTACTTACCAATGGAACTGGTCCACCAAAACCAACATCAATAGTATAATCGGGAATTGTAATATCTCCCTGTCTTCTATGTTGATATTGATATATTTTCTGAATTGCTAAAGGAGAATAATCATTATCTGGATTATCATCATTATTCCAATCACGAGAAATTTCATTAAATCCTTTAAATTCAGGATATGAATCTTGTTGATGTTGGCTCCAAGGCGACTCGTATCTTACACCATCATTGTTGTTATCGTTAAAAGCCTCTCCAACATCATATTGATTATTTCCATTTTCGTCTGTATATGTTTCAGACATTGTTCCTGTCCAACATACATCATCATCATTATATGACCTAGAATAATATCCCATAGGATCATAAATTGAATTTCCAAAATGTTTAGATGTCGGCGGTGAATATCTAACAGTCATTCCAACATTATACTTATCTTTTTGCCCTTCTTTTGTTACAACATTTACAACCCCAGAACGGGCATTTTCATATTCTGCATTAAATGCTCCAGTTTGAATATTTATTGCTGAAATTGAATTTAAACTTATTGTTGTATATGGAACATTTGCTCTTGCATTATTTAGTGTTTGACCATCTACATTATAAACCAACTCATCGGAAGAGCTTCCTCTTATCTCCAATCCATCTTCCACTCCAGCTTGTGAACTTATTACTTCACTTATAGATTCCACTGGCATATTTTCAATTTCTTCTGCAGAAACATCTATTTGAGTACCAGCGATATCTTTTTTAACTATTGGCCTCTTTGCTATTACTGTTACAGTTTCTCCTTGGAATGCCTGTGGACGCATTTTCACATCAAGCCCTGATGTTAATCCGATTTCAACTAGAACTTCTTTTTTAACTACTTTCGCATACCCAACATAAGATACTGATACCGAATATTTACCAGGAGGAACATTTAGAATAACAAAATAGCCATCACTATCAGTAGCTGCTCCAATATTAGTTTCATCTATAATAACATTTGCTCCAACCAATGGTTCTTTGTTTTTCCCATCAATTATTCTACCGCTCATTTTACCAGAAGTAGCGCCATTAAGAGAAACAAATAACATTGTAACAAACACTAATATTGTGATTATACTTTTATATTTATTTGATATCATTGTAATTTATGCCTCAAATTATATTGAAAACCCTATTGTAAACCTTTGAATACTATCAAAAACACCAAAAGGAGTATAAGCATAATCTACCTTTAAGCCAACAAGTTTTACACCAAATCCATAAGAAATATCTTGTAATTCTTCAGAACTTCTATATCCACAACGAAGAAAAAACATATTCTTTAATGCATATTCTAATCCCATATTAATCTGTTCAGGATGTGATCTATAATGAAGAGCGTCTACTGCCAATAACAATGAATGTGCCTTTACATCTTCATTAATAAAATCCAAAAGATCCATTGATAATCCCATTGAAAATGTCAATGGCAATTGAAATCCCTCATCTTCATATTTAAACTCACCTGAAAAATTTCTTACAGCCATTCCAAAAGATAAACTTTTGAATCCTGTTTTATAAATTGTACCAAAATCAAAAGATGTTCCATTAACAACATTGTCTTTAACAATACTACTGTCTTCACCTTCTGGAACAACACTTTTTCCTAATTGTTGAGCAACCATATTTAATTGAGCACCAACAGAAAATTTATCATTCAGAGATTTGGCATATCCAATACCTGCTGATATTGCACTTGGCTCAAATATTTCTGTATCATGATATCCTTGATCATTTGCAGCGACAACAGTTCCTTGTATTTCGCCATAATCAATACTTTTTAATGAAACTCCAAACACTCCATATCTACCATTCATTGGAGAAATTGCAATTGAAAATGCATTATGTTGCATATCTGCAAACCAGTTATTTTGACTCGCAGTTCCATCAATAAATTGTTCCATTTTACCCATTGTTGATGGATTATAAAACAATGCAAGTGAACTACTACTAATTGATGTCATCGCTTGTCCCATAGCAGCAGCTCTTCCATCTGTACTAATACTCAAAGATTGTATTCCAGTTTGTCCCCATTTTTGATTTGCAAAAATAACAGTTGAAAATACAATTAGCATCAATATTGTTTTTATTTTATTTGACATTTTTACCTCACTAATAATATTTGTTTAATTTTAATTTCCGATTACTATTGCTTGAAAAATATCCGAACCAACCGCTTCTGCAGGGTCAAATTGCAACACATACTTTTCTTTATTCAATTTATATAAATAATGTTCTTTGATTACATTTTCATTAAAATTATATAATTCAAGTGGAATAGAATGTTCTTCAGCCTCAACTAAAGTTCCATCTGTTTTCCATATTTTAATTGCGAAATAATCAGTCAAATAAACATCAACTTCATTTTCAGTAGATTCTCCAGTCATATCTAATACCGCATACCCACTTCTCTTCTTTGATGATTGAAGCAAATATTTATTACTTTGGAAATTTTTTGGCACTAAAACTGTTGCACCAATAGTATCTAGTAAATCCACAGAAGTATCATACACATCAGAATATGTCCAAGATGTATCACCAGAAACAGGGTCAACATTCATCGTTGTATCCACGCTTTCAACAACATAATATTCATCAAGCCAATCACTTGTAACATCCACATAAGCTTCATCACAATCTTTTTTCAAAGATTCAACAATTACCAAATTAAGCGTATCAATTGTTAATGATGTATCATTTAACATGGCATCATTTATACTTTTATCCATATCGCCAATTGTATAAGTATCATCTTCATACAAAGTACAACCAGCAAATATGAGTATTAGCGTTACCATTGAAATTAAAAGTATTCTTTTCATTTTATCACCCTTTTTTATCTTACTATTATAATTTTTTTATAGATACTATCGCCTTTTTTGAAATCATCAGTATCTTCGGTAACTTCAATATATGCAATATAAACTCCACTAACTACAACTTGGCGTGATCTTGTAACAGAATTCCATGCTTCATCTCCACTACCATCATCGTGAATAATTTCTTTAATCAAATCACCTCTTTCAGAAAATATTGTTATTTTACAGAATGGTGGTATATTGTAGAACATTATTCTATCTTCTTTTCCAGTTCCTGTACCAAATTGTATTTTTTGTGCTCTAATATTATATGGATTTGGAACTACTCTAATTTCATCTAATTTCTTACCCGGTTGCCTTCTCAAATAAGCTGCATTTGTTGTTCTTGTATAAAACAAACTACTATTTAATACTCTACCATCTGGATCAACAGTTCCATCATCATAAGCCACAATATAATAATAATAATCAAATCCTCTAACAGGACTCATATCGTCAAATCTATTTAACGATGGATCATTTACATCAACTTCGATAGAACCAGCTGGAATTTTTTTTATTAAATAATATGTAGAATCAACTTCTTGTAATGCTCTATATATTTTATAACCACCAAAATTTGGATTTGATTCAGCATTTTGTGCCCACTTCATTACAATTCTATCTCCACCCGATCTAACACTAAATGAACTTGGTGGATTTGGTGGAGTAGCTATTCCATAATCAGATTCAAAATTATCGACTGCATTACCAAGTGTTTTTAATAATGAATCTTCACCTGTTTTAACTAATGCTTTCATATCATCAATTGAGATATCATCTGCTTCCAATTCAGCACCAATTTCAATACATCTCTTTCTGCTTAATCCTGCAACACCCTCTGCCAATACAATGTGAACATCTTCACCAGGAGCAATAGTATAAGGACCAATTGCTATTGTTTGTGAAAATCCTCCTGCACTACCATTTAATGCATCTCCAAATTTATCAGCCATAATACCTGCACTAATAATATCTTCTGCCTGTGTTGTAGCAGGATGTCCCGCTACTGTATAATCAGGATAAGCATGTGTAAATTGTTTATACATGGTATTCATCATCGCCGCATCAAATTGGTCATTACTGTGAGTTATCGGATCATCTGATGCAACATAATTTGTATTTGCTGGTTGCATTGGATCGTTCGTTTCATCTGATGTTGAAGCATCTGCATGAAGTGTCGCAACACCTGCATATTGTACTGATGTTAAATGCCAATCACTTGCAGTTGCAACACCACCAATTCCATCGGCATAATCAGCTTGACTGTGTGGACCACCCCAAGAATAAGCTGCTCTCATAGGAGCTGAATATCCTGCACCATACTCACCTTTTTTACCAATTACATGATTCATTGTATTTCTACCCCAAGTAGCATTTTGTGGTAATATTCCACCACCATAAACACTTGCTTCTTTGTCAAATCCAAAACGATATTGCCAATAAAAATATACGCCTGTTAATGTCTTACTATGTGTATTCCCATCTGCATCATAAATACCAGAATTTGTGAACACATAATCATAAATAAAATAATTATTGTGATATTCATTCCCAAACGCCTTAACACTCCTTTCCACGGTGATTCCAGTTGCTGTATTTACTTTCGTATATAATAATCTGTCACAATCTAAACTTCCATCAACTTCATCAACAGTTTCTATTATTCCCAAATTAGATGCAACTATACCATCAACAAGGACAGTTGGATGATCAATTTTTCCTTTTAATGTAAATTCTTGTGGCATAAATGCAGACATTTCATCAATTTTTCTTGGACCAGCAACAACGACCTTATAATCATAAGTTAATCCAGATAACGGATCAGCATAATCAGTGGTTCCTATCCATAGTGCTTTTGCTGCTTTCACATCTTTACCATCATAAAATGCAGGCCATCTCATCCCATCCAATTGATCCCTAGTTTCTCCTCTTCTTCCTGTCTCTTTTTCACAACCAGCAGAAGAAAACCAATCATGCAACTCTCCAATTGCAATCCATTTTGATTCATCAGCATTTACTAATCCCACAAATATTATCATTACAAGAATCATTGTGGTTATAAAGAAATTTCTTTTCATAATTATTCCTTTTATTTACTTTTTAAAAATTATTATTTTCTATTAATATCAAATGATACTTCCAATCCAAAAAATACATCTCTTGGATCTAAAAATGTAAATGATGTTAAATTTGGCATATTAACATATGCTCTATCTTCTATCACTTGATCAACCTCTGATTGTGCAACCTCAGTCCATCCATTATCATATCTGAAATAATCTTCATCAACAGCATCATAATAAATAGCGTCCGTTTCTAAACCGCTTACATTTTCAGCATTTCTATCCTTGGTATAAATCATTGGTTGATAATCAACACCATTTCTCATATATGTTCCAGGTCTATCATCACCAGGAATATTACCATAACCCAATTCATCACCAGTAGAACCTGGTAAATGCAATGAATACATATAATCTAAATAATCATAATAATCATAAAATGATTGATTTGAGAATTGTTTTAAATTTAATACATTATTTATACTACAAAATAATTTAAGATTTGCTTGTGAACCAACCGAAAATGTTTTAGAGAACTTAATATTGAAAGTTTTTGAATCTGTCCATCTAACATTACTTTCAATAACCGCTCCTCTTTCATTTACTTCTTGTTTTGGATTCCAAGTGTCCCAATAACCAGCAGTCCATCTAGCATCAAATGTAAAATACCAATCACCTAAAATATTTTGTCCCATTATCTTTGGTCCAAAATTGTTTGGCGTGTGCATTGTAATATTTGACTTAGCTCTTGGTTGAGGTAATGGTTTAGATTGTGAATTGTTTTTTTCTTCAACAATTGCTTGATCCATTGGATTTTCATTATATGCTGATAAGCCAAATTCACCAGATGAATTAATTCTATATTCGTAATTGACAGTTCCTGTTAACCATTCACCTGTTCTTTTTGTTAATTCAATCTCAAACCCTCTTGTATCTCTGTAACCATTATTCGTTAATAAAGAATAATTTACATTACCAGCAATATTAATATAATCTGTCCAATCTTGACGATCTTTAGCATCTTTATAATATCCAGATAGTCTAATTAGATATTGATCATTAAATGATTTATCAAATCCAATTTCGTAGGAAACAGTTCTTGATCTACCAAGATTAGGATTTCCAAAATATGTCAATCTGTTATCAGCCATTCTTGACAAACGATATAAACTTTCATTTGTAGGCATTTGAATATAATGTCCATAATTAAAAAATAATTTTGCTGTTGCAGAAATTGGATGAGCAATTCCTAATCTCGGACTTAAATAAAATTGTGCATCTGTTTTTTTCAACATTGAATCGGGTGCCTCCTGAAAATTTGACGAAAAGAAATCTGCGTCATAAACATCAGCACCATACCAGTCTGTATTAGGATTAATATATTCACCTATTAATCCAATATTTGCTACAAGCCCTTCAAATTCTAATTTATCTTGAATAAATGCAGTCAATCTGATTGGTGATCTTTCAAAACTTGTCCAATAATTTGAATTTGGTAATTCACCAACGGCTCCAAAGCTCATATCTAACATATCAATATTAAATTTCAATCCCGCTGTTACCTCATTGTTTTTATTAACTTGGCTCTTTATAAAAGCTTGAGAATTGTAAGTAACAATTTTACTAGAATCTCTACCAACTGCTATCGTTCCGCCCATAAACATTCCATCTATTCCATTTGCTCCTTCAGGCCAAAATCCGAAAGGTGCTTCATTGACAAAATAACCAGGGGCAATTTCGTAGTTTCTTGTTGTATCTCTTAATGAACCAGGACCTGTAGTATAGTTTACTTCTGTTCTAGATGCTGTCAATTTAAAAAATGTCTTACTACTTAATTGACTAGTTAATTTAGCAGATAATACATTTGTTTTAGTTTGAGTTGTTGACCAATAATCTGTAATAAACACTCTCGAAGGAACTGTAAATCCACTACGATCAAGTGTTGACGCAACTCCATAAGGAGAAACAAAAATACTACTACCACCGCTACGAGAGGCGCTTGTAGCATTCATAGTATTTGTATTTCCAGTAACAGCCAATTTTGTTTTTGGCCCAAGATCTGTTGTTACTTTCAATACATTTGTAAAGTTATCATATCCATCAGTTGCCAATGGAATAACATATTGTGTGTTTTGTCTATAAAATGAATAGAAAAATCTCAAATTTCCTAATTTTTCACTAACTAATGGTACTGGCCCACCAAATCCACCATCAATAATATAATCAGGTGTTTCAACAAACCCTTCCTTTCTATGTTGCCATAAAAATACTTTTTGTGCTGCTGCAGGTGTTAAATCATTTGTAGGGTCATTATCCTGCATCGACTCTTCAGAAACAGCATTCCACCCTTGAAATTCACGACCTTTATATTGTTGTAAAGTCCATTTATCCCAAGCACCATTTGCAGTACCTTCCCAACAAACAGCATCATCTGTATATGGTCTCAACCAATATGAATCTTTGTCATAAGGCGAAATTCCAAAATGTTTTTTTGCTGGAGGACTATATTTTACTAATATTGTAGCACTATAATTCTTTTTTGATCCCTCTTTTGTAACAACATTCACTACACCAGAACCAACATTACTATATTCAGCACTTAAACCACCTTTACTAATAGAAATTTGATTTATTGCACTTTTTGGCATTGCACTAATCGGAGCATTATCTCTACTATTACGAGATGCCATTCCATCTACCATAACTAATGTTTCATTACTCGAAGCCCCCCTAATTGACATTGAAGAAGTAACTCCTGCTTTTGTACTTACAATTTCACCAACTGTTGAAGCTGCTAATTTTTTAATTTCATCGGCTGATACACTTACTTTACTTCCTGAAACATCTTTTTGAACTACAGGTCTTTTAGCAATTACCGTAACGGTTTCACCTTGAAATGCTTGTGGTGCCATTTCATAATTTACAGTAGTAGTCAAATCAATTTCAACAAATACTCCTTGTTTAGCTATTTTTGCATAACCTACATAAGAAGCTGTTATCGAATATGTTCCTGGATCAACATTCATTATTACATAATATCCTTCACCATCTGTTGCAGCCCCCATAGATGTACCATCGATTATAACATTCGCACCAATTAATGGTTCTCCAGTTTTTAAATCTTTGACAACACCTGTAATTTTACCAGCTGTTCCACCAAACAAAACTCCAACAATAATAAAAGTAAATAAAACCCCTTTAAATAATTTCATCTATTTTCTCCTCTTAAATAATATTTTGACATTATTTTCCCCAGCATTAACTATAGTATACTTCAACAACTATTCACGATTGTTATTTTAATGATTTTTTAGTTCTTTGTCAAGCATAAAACTTCTGATATGCATTTTTTTTATTTTACAATCTTGATTTTACAATATTTTCAATTAATCTACCTCAAATATCCTTTTTTTAAAACACTATGGTAAATTATTTGACATTTTCTAAATACATTCAATGGTTTTGATTTCTTGGGAAATTTATCTATTCCCATTTCTTCTAATTTTGTCACAATTCGTTTTGCAATATTTCCATCTAAATACGGATTTACCTCTTGAATTGCAATGTCTCTTCTGTTTTTTAAAAATTCTGGATACAAAATACAATCATCAATTGCTTTTCTAAAATCATTCACATTCACAATATTAAATGCCTTTTTTTCTCTTCCAATTGTTTTGAAAGTGATAACTGGTTTATCAAGTGCGAGAAATTCATAAACAACGGATGAAGTATCAGAAACAAGCAAATCACTCAAATGAAGATAAGGAGTTATATCCTCGTTAGTAATAATTCTCACTTTTTTTTTATCGATATTATTAAAGGATTCAATTACTTCATTTGACATTAATTCATGAAACTTAAGAATCCAAAATTCATTATCATTAATAATCTTTGGTATTGAAGAAAGTAATTCTGTTGCCGATTCCATTTTTGAACTAAATGTTGGAGCATATAAAATTATTTTTTTACTAGAAGGAATATTATATTTTTCTTTTAAACCTTTTGTTGAATAATTTAAAATATAATCTATCTTCAACCAACCCGTTTCAATTACTTCAAAATATTTATATTTTTGTTGTAATTTGAGAAATTTGTCAGTTACAAAAGGACCTGAAGTTAAAAACACATCAAAAAAATGCCGAATTTTATAATGAACTTTTTTTTCTACTCCCAAACCATGAAACACCTGCACCTTAATTCCCGGAATTCTAAAATCAACAAAATTCCCCGGCACAAGCACAAAATCGGGATTATATTTTTTAGCTGTTTTAATGTTATATAAAATTCTTTTTTTATCCCAATTTTGTGGAAAAGCATCTTTCACTTTTGCAGACACAAAAAAAGCAAATTCCCTATTAGTTTTTGTAAGATATTCCACCAAAGGAGAAATAATTGAAATTGAATATGCTTTCGATAAATAAAATAAATATTTCATACTTGTATTAATAATTTTAATATTTTGCATTTCTTATCAACAATCATCTCAATTATTATTCCTTTAAAACAGTTCAATGTATTATTCTGTCAGCCATTAATTCATTTTTTTCTATCATAATTTAATAAATTTATTTATCTTATACAAATATGGAATTATTTATAACATTACAAAAATAAAAAGTGATAATGAAAAAAATCCTGTTTGATTTAAAAAAAGAATACTACTTCAACTCACTTTTCCCAATTTACAAAGAATTGAAAAAAGACCCAAATTATGATATATATTTTAATATTGGTAAAGATCAAAAGCGATTTTTAGGAATATTTTTACTTTCGCAAAAAAACAATATCACCGACAATTTACAAAAAAAAGGGTTAAAACTAACTGATGAAAAAAAAGGATTTGATGCTGTCATTTGTGGTGATGCCCTTAAAGATCCTGAAAGCTATGGCGATACAATTCGTATTCATCTTGATCATGGTGTTGGAATAAAAACATTAAGAATTCGCAATATTGTTAAACAAAAAAACTTTCATTATCATGTTTTTCTTGAAGGACAATATTGGTATGATTATATAAAATCGCTCAATTGGGAAAATAAAGCCGATTTTTACATTACTGGAATTCCAAAATTAGATCCGTTTTTTTGGAATAATCATTACGATAATAAAAAGTTGATTTCAAAATTAAAAATAGATCCAAACAAAAAAACAGTCCTTTTCGCTCCATCTTACAAACCAAGCTGTATTAAATATTTAAAACAAAAAATTACAGAATTAATTCCAAAATACAATCTTGTAATTAAACTTCATCCATACAGTTGGAGTGGAAAATATGCACCACATTCCCAACACAAATTTTATGAAAAATTAGCAAAAAAAGAACCAAATGTCTTTCTTATTCAAAAAGAAGATTTTGATATTTATCCATATTTATATCTTGCAGATACAATTATTAGTGATACTTCAAGTGTAATAAATGAATTTCTCGCACTTGGAAAGTTTGGAATTATCTATGAATTACCAGATATGAATCCAAAACATAGCGATGGAATGCCAATACTTTCTGTTTCACAAGATGAATGGCTAAAAGGTGCTTTTCCACATTTAAATTCGCCAGACAAATTAAAAAAAGCCGTTGAATCAGCACTAAATCCAACAAAAGAAATGAAAGAAAAAATAGAGGAATACAAAAACTATTTCTTTACAAATTTAGATGGAAAGTCAAGTGTGCGCGTAAAAAAGAAAATTGATGAAATAATGAAAAAGGAGAAAATATGAGAGCAATAATTATTGCAGCAGGAAAAGGAACTCGCTTGCTTCCCATAACAAAAAATACACCAAAAAGTTTACTGGATATTGGACAAGGACTTACATTGCTGGAGACACAATTACATAGTTTAAAAGAATGTGGAATTACAGATATTGTAATTATTGTAGGATATCTTGCAGAACAAATCGAAGCAAAAATAATGGAATACAAAAAAGATTTTAATATCACTACAGTATATAATCCTTTTTATGCCACTTCAAATAACCTTATTTCTATTTGGATGGCAAGACACTTTATGAATGAGGAATTTATTACAATAAATGGAGATGATATTTTCGATGCTTCTGTAATAAAATCTCTTTTAAAAAGTAAAGAAAATATAACTATGGTAACAGATGTTAAAGATGAATATGATTCCGATGATATGAAAATAATTTCTGAAAATGGATTAGTTAAACAAGTTAGCAAAAAAATTCCTATTCCTGAAGCAAATGGCGAATCTGTTGGAATTATCAAATTTAGTGGTCACGGATCTCAAATATATATAGATGTATTAGAAGAAATGGTTAGAGATCCACAAAATATGAATAATTTTTACCTTAAAGCAATTCAAAAAATCATAGATAAAGGTTTCCCTGTGCATTATAGTAGATGTAATCCTAAAGATTGGGGGGAGATTGATTTTCATCCAGACTTAGAATTGATTAGAAAATATGTTTCAAAAACTAACCTTGTTGGTAAAATCTTTAGAAATAAATAGTGACTTTTTTTACAAAAGGAGAAATAATTGGCAGGAAAAACTGTTCTTGAGGGCAAAAACTTAGAAATCGCCCTAAAAATATTACATGATGTTTGTATCGAAATGCAAGTTGCCGATATTCCATATTGGTTGGAAGGGGGAACATTATTAGGAATTATCCGAGAAAATAGAATATTACCGTGGGATAACGACCTGGATATCAGTATGAACAAAACTGATCAAAAAAAATTATTTCGCGTATATATTAAACTCAAATTAAAAGGTTATCGCATTAGTTTTAAACGATATAAAAGAGATATTGGACCATTCAAAAAAGGAGAATTTCGCATGCTAAAGATTCGGAATTACAAATCTTTTATGCGAAGAGGCAATGTAATGATGGATGTTTTTGTAAAACGAAAAGTTGGAGACGATTATTTTTGGACTGTTGGAGTAAAAAAACCTGTCCTAAAATCTTCCCCTGCTAAATTCACGGATACTTTAGATTGGATAGATTTTAGGAATACAAAATATATGATACCAAAAGATTACAATGGTTATCTTAGTTATCGTTATGGAGATTGGAAAACCCCGGTTAAAACTTGGGATTTTAAAAAAGATGATAATGCTATCGTTTCTAAAGAGGAATAAGGAATTTTAAATGAGTATCTATTATTTTGCAAATCAGATATATCAATTATCTTATGCCTTACCTTTCTATAAAAGATTAGGTGGAACAATTATTGTAAATAGCAAATCTAAATATATCAAATTCCATAATCACCTAAAAGGAATGGCAAAATTTAATGAAAAAACACTCCTAAATACCCCTAAAATAATTATTCGTAAAAATGGAAATATGCAAGATATTAGCGGAGTTATACTCTCTTTTTCAAATTATTGGATAAATAGAGACCATAAAAAATGCACAATAATTTTTCATGAACATGGTGCTAGCGACAAACGAATTGGTTCAAACCTTAAATCTCATCCTTTGGAAAAATTGAAAAATTTTGATTACATCTTTTTAATGAGCCCTAAAAATGAAATTAAAATAAATGCTCTTGCAAAAAGTTTTGGTGCTTCGAACACGGAAAATATCTTAAAAAACTGCATAAAAATTCATAATTTAAGATTTGTAGAATATTTAAACCAAAAAGAAAATAAACATCAGATATTAAAAAATATGGGTGTAAAAAATACTAATAAAAAAACGGTTCTTTATGCACCTACATGGCGTTTTGGAAATGGAACACTTCATAAATATTTTCATCGGTTTGCAAAAGAAATTACCAAAAAATATAACTTGATAATTCGTCCTCATTTTCACGACACAAAATATATTCCCTTATTCAAACTTTGGTCTATTACACATAATATAAAAGATATCTATTTTTCTAGTCCAGCAAATTTAAAAGAGCATGACACCTTTACCGACTTCATTGCTTCAGATATTTTATTAAGCGATACTTCAGCGGTTCTTTATGAATATCTCATTACCGAAAAACCTATAATAATAATCGACCCGAAATATAATAAACAAGTAGAGATGCCTGAAAATTTGGATATTATGAAAAATTCTGTTATCTTCAATGAAAATGATAATATTTGCAATTTAATTTCAAAAACATTTAAAGAAAAAAAATTCTCTCGTAATTATTATCAAATGTATAAGAGTTGTTTCTACACTCCAGAACAAACAGATGTAA
>JAOZRH010000013.1:22800-23568 GCA_029931905.1 Fidelibacterota bacterium | reverse complement strand
TGCTAATTAAAATTAACAATAAATTCACCTCTTTTAATTGTAAAAAATCCATTACGAGGAGTTTTGTTTTTAGATACTGATATAATATTTCCTGACGCTATACGCTCTGCTTTTTTTCTTAAATAATATTCTCTCATATATTTTTTTCGTTTCTGTATTTTTATAAAATTTTTATCTTCCATCTATATATATGAGTGATATAAAAATAATAGAAGTATTACCAAAAAGAACCTGTATCCTTTGTAAAAAAACTATTAAAAAATTTGCTAAATGGAATGATAATAAGAAGAGATCAGTCCATAGAAAATGCTGGTTAAACTTTAGAGATTTTTCTGATCGTCATTTTGATTACTTATTTTGCGGTGATAGACAAGAACCTTCTAATAAATTATTACATATAAAACCTACTAAAGATTAATAATTATCTAATACAAGTGCTTCACCTCTACATAAAGGACATTTATATGTTCTTGTATATTTATTTTCTCTACATTTTGTAAGACAATCTTTCATATAACAACTACTATGAAAATGATGACCGCATTTTAAAGTCATACATTCATCTACTATAGGTGCAAGACAATAACAGCAGTTTTCATCAGGACATTTCTTTTGTTCCTTTAACATCTTATACATCTTTTCATTCATCTCCTCCATATCCTTAAATCCTTCACTTTCTATTTTAGACATTCTTTTAGCATCATTAAGTTGTTTATGTAATTGAGAAGTTTGAGTTTTTAATACTGCATTAGCCTCTTCCATAATTGT
>JAOZRH010000013.1:0-22790 GCA_029931905.1 Fidelibacterota bacterium | reverse complement strand
ATTTTTAATTTTAAGGTTTCTCATCTTAACATTAATTTCTGTTAATCCACTTTCTATTTTTAATTTTTCAAGAGCATCTTCGCTCTCTTTAATCTTAAGAGATAATTCATTTTCTTTAGTTTCAATCTCATTTTTTCTCATTTCATATTGTTCTCTTCTCTGATTAATAGTATCTTGAGGCATTATCCTATGAAATAATTGCAGTTCTTTATTTGTTTCTTCATATTTAGTAGTCAGATCCTTTATTTCTACATTTAATTTATCTGCTACGAATTTACCTGCTTCTTCTATTTTAATATTCATTTGACTTTCTATACCACTTAAGGTGTTATATTTATCAACAATCCATTTAGAAGCAATAGTATTAAAGGTCATAATATATTTATGTTGTAGTTTTACATCACAATCCATAAATTTTAATCTCATTAAGTTCTTATAAAAATAAACATAAGGACAATTCTTTTTACTATGAACGAATGTAGTATGGTCTCGTTTCCAAGAGGCACATTCACCACAACAAGGACAGGGTGAGGTTTTAGAACAATTATGTAAATTTGTTTCATAATTAATAAACATATCAAGTGAATTAAAATGTCTGTTTTCACTAAAGACCAATAAATAATTATTATGTCTTCTAAAAGGTGTATTTCCTGTTTCACTTGATTTTTGTAATTCAATTCCATTTTTTAACTCAAGCAGTTGAGTTGTTTCCATTTCGTTTTCTAACATAGTTCCATTTAAGGAAGCGGTGAATTCTTCTAAAGAAGAGTTGAGAAGGCAGTTTGCGACTTTACAGATTTCCATCTTGTTATACAATATATATATAGAAAAATTTTAGGATTTGAACGCACTAAAAAGTTTTTTTCTATATATATTCACTTTTTCCTAAAGGATCTGACTTTTTCTAAATATTCTATATAAAAATTATTTTCTATAAAATATTAACTTCTTAAGTTTTTCCTAAAGTATTCTACCAACCCCCTGCGGTTGAAGGAACATCAAAATTACTATCCATAGTAGGAGCAGCCATAAGTCCCCGAGTTGCTAAAGTTTGAGGAGCAACAGGGGCTTTTGTAGGTTTAAAATCCACTTTAGGTTTTTCACCAAGTATAGCAGTATCCCACCAATTAACCAATCCTTCACCCATCTGATAAATAGAACCTGCTTCAAGAACACCACCAGCAACTTGAGCCAAAACGCCAAGAGGGGCTAATACTCCCGTTGCATCCAAAGCAGCCCCAGCCGCCTCTAAACCATCACCAACGGCACTATCTACTCCTGTTGATAAGGCATCAGCACCATCACTCACTAAATTTCTTGCAGCATCTCCAGCATCATTAACAGCATTACTAACAGCATCATCAGCCTCTCCTGTTGCGTTTTCAATACCTTCAGTAGGATTAGTAGCATCAACACCAGTATCACCAGCATCTTCACCTTCTTCTCCTTCTTTTGTTTCATTTTCACCTGCTTGATTACGAACATCAGATCCTTCATTTTGAGCCACCTGTTCTGTTTGAGGTTCTGATCTAACTGCTTCGGCATTCTCCTGTTGAGCCATAAGATTAGGATTTTCTTCACCTGTATTACTCCAGTGCTGTTCGTTGTCCGTATGACCGAATAAGTCATATTCTCTATCAGCATAATCTAAACCACCACCTTGAGTAGTTTGAGTATCCATAAACTCACCAAAATCCATATCTTCACCAGCATCTTCTTCACCTCCTCCCATTCTACTCTCATCACCAGGATCAGCCTGAACTAAATCACCACCACCAGTTCCATCACCACCTTCCATATCATCAAGTTCAACACCTTCACCACTATCTTCAATATCTTCCTGACTTTCACCAGCAACTTGCTGACCTTGACCTGTTAAATCTCTAAATTTATTTTGTAAAAATTTACCTGCTTTCTGATCTAAATTTTTTAAACCTGTTTTATTATAAATTTTACCAAGTAATTTACCACCATATTCTTTAGCACCTCTAATTGCGAATTCCTCACCTATTCCAGTAAGAGCATTAAAATCCACCTGTTCTTTAGCGTTTGCTATAGCCCTTTGCAGCCCTGCTTTATTTCCAGCGGCAATATTATCTATATCAGATCTCCAATTACCTAAATTTTGATTAATTTCACCAGCACTATTAGAGTATCCACTTAAAGCCCTCTGATAATTATTCATTTTATATATTATAAATATATATAATAAATTATTTAATTTTTATACTTTGTCCTCCTTCTCTTCAACTACCGCTTTTGCTGCTTCTAATGTTTTATCAATCATACACTTACTTCCCTGTAATAAACATATAAGTGAATGTATAACACCAGCACCTTTAGTTTTCTTAATAAAAGGCATTACTTCTGATAAAACGAATAATCCTAAAGCAATATAAGTAGTAGTTTCATAATCAAAAGGATTATTAAATTCTTGACCTGTTGTAGTCCCGTTCATATACTATTTAGATAAGATTTTATTACCTTTTAAATAAGGTTTTTCATTTCTATACTTCATATAATTTTTACCAGCACTTACAGCAGTCTCCTTACTATTAAATTCTTTTTTTACATATACTTTCTTCTTAATATTCCAAAGTTTATATTTTTTACCAACTTTCTTGATCTGAAACGGCATATATAATAATGCAATATTATTTTCTTCCAATAACATAAAACACACCTTCCCTTACCTTTTTCATATAATAATTTTTATATTTATTAGGGGCTTCCTGTCTAAATCTCCAATAATGCGTTGTTTCTTCAGGTTTTTTATTATTATAGTTCCTGTATGACTGCTTAAACTTATTGCGTTTAATCCAACTCTTTGCCTGACCTAAAGTAAAATTCTTTTTGTTAAAAATAACTGATTGAGTTCCCATATAATTATAATAAAGATTATTATTCTGCTTCATCTCCGTTCATCTTATCTCTTATCTTTTTAGATACATATTTTTCCCAATCTAATTTCTTTTGAAAATTTAAAAACATTTCAGCAGGATTTTTACGCAACATCAAGTGCAAAAATTGATACTTTTTATTAGCGAACTTGTAATACATTCTTTCTAAAGTATCTTTATATATACCACCCCATTCTTCTTGTATCTTTTCCATCTCTTTAGCATTAACTATACCATTAAACAATAAAACATTAGTAGCATTTGCTCTTCCAATAGGACTAATAGATCTGAAATGTTGAACGGACATTATTACATTTGCATTGTAATGTCTATATCTACTTAAAAATTTATTTAATGCACTATTTCTATGTATCATTCCAACAGCATCATCTACTATAATTAATATCTTCGGCATATCTTTTTTCTCAAAAGTTAATTGTCTTGCTAATATCTCCTGTAAATATTCATCTTTAAAATCAGTTTTCCACTCGGCGACTTCCTTTAAATGTCTGATACTATCATCTACAAGAACAGAAGGACTAAATAAATAAATTTTTTCAAAAGCAGACTGCTTACCTCCCCAAAAATTTTTACCCATCGTCATATTTACGAGGGTTGTCGTCTTACCTGCTGATGTAGCCCCAATTAATAGTGTAATTGAACCTGCGTTTCTATTAATAGAAGGTAAATGAGGGTGATACTTTTTATTTTCATTAATAGGTAAAGGTCTAATAGGTATTATTTCTAAACTATTATCATTAGAAAGAACATCATCATCATCAACTTTAGTTTTACTTCTCGTATTCATATACTTTTATAAAAGATTAAATTATTTTATAAAAGTTTAAAAGTCGTTAAAATTTGTAGGTTTAAACCTATTTACGCCATATAAATGACTTAACGGGTAATTATCAGGAAATTCTTTTTTAGGTTTTTGCTGCAAAATTTTTGTATTTTTTTCTTTTTCTTTATTGTTTATTTGCTTTCTATTTTTGTAAGTTTTATATTTATCTTTCATCTCCTCATATCGCATCATATATGATGAGAATTGCTTAAAACTCATATTACTATTATTACGAGGAATGTATTGAGGTTTTCTTTGAGGTATATCAATAGGATCTGATTTTTTCTTTTCTTCTTTTTCTGCTTTAAGTCGTCTATATCTTTCTCTTGCTTTAACTCTATTACGCTCTTTAGTTGCTTCTCTTCTCTTTTGTTTTTCAATATCTTTTAATCTTTTTGCTTCTGCTTTTTCTTCTCGTCTCTTTGCTGCTTTTTCCTTTCGGGTTAAAATTCCCTTTGCTCTCGCTGCTTCAAGGTGTTTATATTTTGAACTCGTTGAGTTCCTTGCTGCGTTTTTGACCTCCTGAACTCGTTGAGTTTCTTTGTCCTGGTCGTTAAACTCATCTACTTTTGTCTCTTTAACTCGTCCAGTTCTACTAACGGCTTCTTTAGGTTCTTTTTTTTCTTTATTATATTTCATATCAAAGATGTCTTTTTGTTTTAAAATTTTTTTATCTTCAATTACTACTTTTATATTTTGATCTGATTCTGCTGATTCTTCAGCCACTTCATCTAAATTAGGATTAATTGCAGGAAATAATTCTAAATCACTCATTCTTATAATCTTTAAAAATATAAAAAATTCTTTTAAACTTTTTATAGTTTTATAATAATTTTAATTAATCTCGTTTCCTATGATACTCCATAATATCTTTATAATCTTTAACATTATGTAATAGTTTATGAGGTATAAATAAATGTTTTTTAATTTCCCTTTTACCTCTACGAGTTGTTCCTGCGTCTTTTAAAGTGCAGTTTAAACCTTTGTTATGATACAAGCCATATCTACATTTTTCTGAATCAAAAAAATATAGTTCTCGTTCATCTCCTTTCTTGCTCGTAAATAAAAAGAAGAAATATACTTTATAACCTTTTTCCATCATCTTTCTTGCTTCAATAAGTTTATTTTCACCTATCATAGTATCCCAAAAATCATCTACTCTATTTCTTCTTGATTTTAATTCAATCATTCTAATCATCGGATCATCTTCATCAGGCTCACTCTTGTAGTCAATAATATCCCAATTAGTTCTACACCCCTTACGAGTTTCCCAGTTAGTTTTAAAAAAATCTGTTGTTATTAACCAGTTCTCAAACCAGTTCTCGTTGTCTCGTCCCATCGCTCGGTCTTTGATGCATACGGCATCGTTCCAGTTGCTTTTAGGCAGTCTTTTTCTCATTATATAATATCTAAAGATATTTTATTTTAAAATTTAAACGCACTAAAAGTTTTTTTCTATATATTTTAAATATTCCTAAAGGATCTGATTCTTAATGATTAAAATAATCATACCATTTATTATAATCCGCTTGTTGTTTTCTTTGTTTTTGACTTCTTTCCCATTTTTTAAAACCATATATGGTCTTATGAGGTTCTTTATCTTCATCTTTTTCTACTAATTCTCTTGCGTAATTTACAAATCTATTTTGAGGTATAGGAGACATACTATTAGGATTTAATGAATTTTTCTGTTCCTGTTCTCTTACACCAATAGCCCAATAAATAAATTTCATCATTTTATATTATAAAATAAGAAAATTATAATTACATAACTCTTGTTATATTTCCAGTATCAATACTCATACCACTAATAACTTGATTAGGTATTGATGTATCAGTTGAAGGTTTCTGTCTAAACATAATTAAAACATCTGTTTTATCAATTAATCCAACAGCAGGTTCATTATTATCATAACTGCAATAAACTCTTAATCTATTTAATGTTATTTCACCAATATTATTCAGATCAATAAAATTCTTTTCATTAGTATAATGTTGATAAACTAATTTACCTCCTACACTTGTTCCTCCATCACCATAATTATGAACTACAGCAATATCAGCAACTTGTTGAGAACTTACTCCGTTTCTACTTTGAATAGGTAAGTCAGTAAGTTGTATATGAATTGACTGCTTAATATCATCTTCACTAACTCCAGCAATTCCAATAATTCCGTAAGCAGAAAAATCACCAGCAGCATCAGGAGGAATTTCAACTGCACCATCATCACCCGAATTAACTAAACCCATTAATACACCTATATTAGTATTAGGTTGATTTAATGTAAAACGAGGTTCTACGAGGTAAGCAGGTTTCCATTTTTTAAATTTATCAATAGAAATAGGAGTATCAATTAGAGGATTACATACTAAATAAATTTCTTTTTGAGCGAACCCCGCAGCATCAAAAGTTTCAGGAACTCCAGCAGCAGGTAAGTCAGCCTGTTTAATTGTTTTAAACCATCTTGTAGCACTTCCAACTATCGGATCTCCTGAATAACTTCCAGGCTTACTCATCATTTCCTCATAACCAGGAAATAAACCTAAAGCACCACTATAACATCGTCTTACATCAAAATTTCCATAGGCTTCTTGACGACATCTATTTCTATTATACATACAAAGAGCCATATCACCATACCAAGAAGGAATATAAGTAATTGTAGCAGCACCCGCTCCAGCAGGAGTATCACCAGTAGCCATATCATATAGTAAATACCAATCACCAACATCATTATCCTGATCGTAATTAGTAGAACCTTCAACAGCCATACAATAAGGTGTAGTCCATCTAAATCTTAATTGAAATTTACGAAGAGGATTAGAAATTGCAGGAGGAGGTTGAGCCGTTTGAGCCGACCAATCATTTAAATCCATTTGATAAACAATAGAATGTCTTGAATTACCACAAGCACCTAAAGCAGGTAAGCCTCCAGCGTCCGCAGCACCAGCATCAGCATTTTGAACTTCAACATATAAAATTTGTCTATCAATCCTTACACCAAGAGTATATCTTGAATTAGTTTGACTACCTCCCGCACCACCTACACTATTATTCAGATCAAGATTAGATAAAAAACCTGAATTACCAGGAGTTCCTGCCTCTTGTCCCTGTATAAATTGTATTGATTGAACTCCAACGCATAAATTAGGAACATTAGAAGATGTTGCAGTAGGAGGATTAATAGCACTATCAGCCTGAACGGAACAATCTACCTGATAAACTCCAGCACCTCCAACTCCGTTTCCTGTCGGATTCCAACCTCCTCCAGCAAGAACATTACCTAAACTCCTCTTAATACCTGTATTAGAATAAACCATTCCCCAACTCTGATCGTTATATTGAACGGGTGTTCCTGTAGCCTGTCCGTTAAATAAATCTAAATTACACCTACCGCAAGATGTAGCAACACCAAGATTTACAGGAAGTTCTGAAGGAATTCCTCCATTATATTGAACTACAAGATTAGGAGATTGTCTAAAACTAACACCTAACTCGTTAATTCCTCCCCAAGCAAAGCCAGTTGCCTCTGCTCTCATAGGATTGAATTGAACTCCAAAATCAGGAGGAGATAATCTTTGCCTTTGTTTTATAGTAATTAGATCAGTAGTAGTTGAATAAGCACCAGTCCAACCTCTATTATAAGGTGATACAAGTTCATCAGTCATAAAATCTGCTTGACCTCCCCAATTATTCATATTAAAAATCATCTCACTTAATACATTAGTCCAATCAGACTGAACCTGATCTTCAAGATATATAGGCATTACCTTATTTAGGGCAGGAATACCAATCTGCTGATAAATAACATTATTAGGTTCTCCAATTTCAACATTTTCTTTGCGTTGCATTGTTGCTGAAATAAACGCAACTTGACTATTAGGAGGTAAGACCATAGAAGAAGCAAAATGATTAGTAAAATCATAAGGTTTTTGATGATTATCATTACCTACTGAATTACTTTCGTTCTTTAAAAAAACTAAACTCATATTATTATATAATTCTAATATATAATAAAAATGTTTAAAACTTTTAAACAAGATAAAAAGATTAAAACTTTTAAGAAAACTAATCCTAAATCTTTACATCAAGGAACTTCAAATTTAGAAGGAAAATATCAAGGAGAAGACGAGTTTCTCGTAAATCTTAAGAAAAAACCGAAGAAAAAACCACCTAAACAATCTCAAATTTTCGGAACTACCCCTAATAAAAATGGTAAATAATTGTTTATATGCGTTCAGTTGTTAAAAAAATAATATCTATAGTTATTATATAATGACTACTCAAGAAGAATTCAGCAATCAAGAATGTATTACGAATGACGACGACTTTCAAGAAAATGACCCTTGCGGAAAACATCAAGAAACTTTAGGAGTTTTGAAATCAAAAAAGAAAATTACCGATATGGATTTTGATGAACTTAAAGAATACACTACAAGAATGATGGAAAATAAGAAAAAATATATTAGAAAATATCAAAAGAGTGATAAAGGAAAAGCAAAAATTAAAATTGCAAGTAAAAAATTTTATGATAAAAATAGAGAAAAGATTTTAGAAAAGAAACGAATTGCTTACCTTAAGAAGAAACAATTAAAAATGGGTCTTGTAGCCTAATTAAATATTTTAATTACATTTATTTTATTGTAATTAATATATAAGAATGCCCGTTCAAGTTGGATCAGATCATTATTTAAGTAAAGGTGCTGCCCGTAAGTTATTAGTAGCCTTTAATAGAAGTATCAAAGGAACTAAAGATGAACCTCGCACTATTCCTGGAATCAGTAAAATGTCTGCAGAACAATTAGAGAATAAACTTAAGGAGTTTAATGTAAAGAAAAAGAAAAGTGGTGATGTATTAACTCATAAACAAGTCATCTCTAAACGATATACCGAACGAATTCCTGCTAATACAAGAATGAAGAAAAAAGCAGGAACTAAAGATGCACCTTCTAAAACTAAACCTGGTAAAAAAGATTATATGGGAGGTAAAGGAGATATTAAAAAATCAGCAGGTAAAGATGTAAAAGCAGAAAATTCTCAAGTAGATTTTGAACCTTCAACTCAACCTAAAAAGAAAACAAAAGGTAAAAGGAAACCTTCTAAATATAACTTACATATTAAGAAAGAGATGAAGAAAGGTAAAACATTCAAAGAAGCAGCAGCCTCTTGGAGTAGTTCAAAAAAGAAATAAATAATTAAATATATATAGAATGTCTATTGATTTAGAGCAAATTCGTAATGAAATAAAATTACATATTATCATAACTCGGTTAAAAAGATTGGGTTATATTGTATTTTTCTAAATTATGTAGGTAAATTGTCTCTTTATGAGGTATATACAGCAAATTAATTTTTTATTAATAAAATCTAATACTTTTATTAAGGAATTCTTTAATAAAAATATTAAGTTAAAAAATTTAAATATTTAAACTTTAAAATAAAATCTTTAGATATTATATAAAATGGATTATTCCGCCTCGCAGTATCAAAATACTATTACAAGTAAATCTACTCTTGTTCCTTCTGATAATCAACTCGCCTATAAATCAGGTGAGACGATCAGATTTTCTGTTCCTCCTTTTATGAGTTTCATAGACCCTCGTCAAAGTGTCCTTAAGATGAAAGTTAAGGTAAGAGGTTCATCTATTTATCGCTTTCATAAGAAGATAGGAGTTCAGTCAGTAATTAATAATATGAGAATTTACGATGGAACTCAAACTCATACTTTAGAAAATTTACAAAATTATGCAGACAGACTTGCTAAAGAATATCATTATACAGAAAATAATTCTGTTAAACATAAACGAGACCTTTTAGAAGGATCTGAATCTATTGTTGAAGAAGGTTTTTATAATCTCCTTCCTTCAGAAAAACAAACTTCCGCAGTATTTAACGCAAGTCAGTTAGGTAATGGTTATGCTAATACTGGTGTAGTTAATTCTGCTCCTGAAACTGATGGAACAACAATCCTGGCTAATCCTAATGAATTGGAAGTTGTCTTACCTTTATCATCAGGTATTTTAGGAACTATGTCTAAAAGAATGTTCCCCGCTGCATTAACTCAAGGACTTCAGGTTGAAATTGATACAAATTTAGCAAAAAAATGTCTTGAAATATGGAGTGAAGCAGGTCTTATGTCTAATGAGGCTCAAGCGACTGGTGCTGCTAATCCTCCTGGAGCAACTATTCCTGCTGCTTTTGTTCCTTCAATTAATAATTTTGCAGTAAAATCTAAAGTCGGTGGTGGTGTTGGTGTTGCTATGACTGCTGTAAGTATTTTTGCTACTTCACTTGCTCCTGCTGCTGTTGCTCCTGCCGCAAGGTCTCTTGCTCCTAATGATAGGGCTATGAATTCTCTTATGGGTCTTACAGGTTCATCTAACCTTTTAGTTGGTCGTCCTTTCTTTTGTTATACAACTGGCGACCCTGCTGGTCCGACCGCTCCTGATCTTGTCTGCGTTGGAACTATTGCTTCATTAACTTATAATGCTGCAACTAACGCTGTTGATATTGTTCTTGGTGCTATTCCTGCTGCTCTTCAAACAAATGTAGGCGGTGCTACAGGTCAGTATGTTCCTGTTGCTGCTAAAGATGTTATTCCTGCCTTTGCTGCTGCCCCTCCTGCTGGTTTTGAGATGAGAGGAGTGTGTGGAGTTTCAAAAACCGCTGCTATTGCCGAGTGTGAATACGAACTTAAAGATATTGAGTTAGTTCTTAAGACGGCTCAACCTCCTAAATCCTATGTTGATGGACTTCAGAGGGCAACTATGAGTGATGAAGGTGCTGAATATGATTTTATGACCGCAGAAACCTATAGAAATAATGTAAATGCGGGAGAAGTCGTCGCTCAAATAAATTTACCGACTTTGAATGAGAGGGCTGTATCTATTATTACACTTCCTCAAAATCAGGCAGTAGCAAACTCGGTTCTTGTTGATAATTTTGCTACAACTTTAGACCATATACAGAACTATAATTACATTATAAACGGACAATCTCAACCTACTCGTAAGGTAGATTTAGGAAGATTATCTCAAAGTCCTTCTCTTAACGAGCAAGTTGCTCTTTGGGAAATAGAAAAATCTTTAGCAACTGCCCGACTTCCTGTTAGAAATCTTAACGAACAGGGTAAAGAATTTTTAATGGCTCGTCCTCTTGCTAAATATGGAGGTGTATATAATCTTGCTGCTGATGGTAATATATCTCTTAAGTGTGAATATTCTACAAGTGAGCCTCCTACCGAAAATAAACTTTTTACTTCTTACATCTATGGCTTAAGGAGAATCAGAGTTAATAAAGTTGGATTAAGTGTAGAACTTTAGAGTTAATCATAATTTAAATTAGTTAAAATCTTTAATTAATTTAAAAATAAAAAATATGTATATAAAATATATAATGAGTTCAAGACGAAGATTAGTTCAGATCAACCCTACAAATCAAGGAAATGGTGTATTTTCTTTCAGAGGAGGTGTTAATCAATTGGTTTTTGATATTCCTATGACCCCTGCGATACTTAACGGGAAAAGTGTAAGAGTAAATGGTATTTTTGATACTTTACTTACAGCAACAACTCGTCCTGCTAATAATACTGCTGTTAATGGTGTAAATGGTGCTGGTGCGGCAACTGGAACAGATGTATTTATTGACCCGAGAACTGGTGTAAGTTCTTGTATTGATTTTTTAACAATTCAAAATTTAGAAGGTGCAACATACGAGCAGATTAAATCTTATAATCGTTTATGTGCCTCTCTTATTCCTTTACAAGAGGGAATTCAGTCGTATTTAAGTGGAGGAGTTGATATTGGTTATGGTGCTAATGGTAAGGAACAGCAGCAGGGTAAAAAGTGTGATAATCCTTTTCAGTTTAGTATTCCTCTTCAAGCAGGATTTTTACAGGGAAATCCTATAGACCTTCAATTAGTCAGAGGTTTAAGAATTACATTAACTTTGGCTTCAGATCTATTCGTATGTGGTAATAATTACTGGAATAATCAAACTTCTACTGGAGGAACTGCTGGAAGTGGTGCTTTTTATCAGTTAAGAGATGTTAATATGAGTTATGAACTTGAAGTTCCTGACGCTGACGGACAGGCTGCTATGGTCTCAAATAACTCGGGTGCTTGGGAATATAATGCTTATAGTTCCTTTTATCAGGTGGTTCAATCAACTGATACAAATGCAGTTCTCAATATTAACAAGTCAAGGACTTTGGGGACAATTATGAATTTAATTCCTTCAGAGTTTATTAACAATTATAACTATAATAGTAATTGGGCGGTTCAACCTCTTGAGGCTAATGCTGCTGGAATTCTTAAAAATCAATGCAACCTTCAAGAATTAACATTTACTAAAGGTGGTCTTCGTATTCCTCTTGACTTTGAGGTTAATACAGAAGAAGAGCAGGAACAAGGTGTTGCTACATCTCAAAAGAATTTTGAGGAACTTAATGCTGTTAGAAATGTATGGGCTATGAGTTCATTCCTCAAGGATTTACGAACAGAATTATCACTTGATAGAAGCGTTGGTGGTGTGGTTGTTCCTGCTAAATATCAATCATCTATGACTGAAAATGATGCTAAAAATGCTTGGAATGTTGGAGTTTCTTACGACCATATTACGCAAAATGGTCTCAACTTTAAAAATACTCCTCTCGGCTTACGCTTTCAAACTCGTCCTACTAATGGAATTAATTTAGCACCTCATTCTCTTTTCTGCTTTGTTCGTCATAAGAATACAATTATGTTTAGAAACGGACAAGTTTCAATTATGAATTAAAATAATTTATTATGGTAATATATATGGGAATTATAACTTATGCAAAAATTATTTATTGGCTCTATTTTACAACTTTTTTGTTTTTATAGGGTATATACAGCAATTTATTTTTTATTAATAAAATCTTATACTTTTATTAAGGAATTCTTTAATAAAAATATTTTAAAAAGTTAAGTTAAAATTTTTAATTTAAAATTTAAATATTTAGATATTATATAAAATGAGTAGAAGTGGAAACTCTTTACCTCCAGTCTTAAGAACCGATGTTTTAGAAAGACCTGAAAATCAGCGTTTAGAAACAGATCTGATCTATCCTGTTTCTTTTTCTCAATCCTCTGTCCGTTTCGTATTTCCTCGTAAAGGGATTTTGGATAGTAATTCTCAATTCAAGTTTAAATTAACAGCAGAAAGAAGTGATGGTGCTGCTTTTGGTGCTGATGAATTTTGCTTTTTGCCTACATTTACAGGGGCAGCCTCCGCAATTTCAAGAGCCTTTTTAGAAATAGGTGGAAGACGAGTTGCAACTTTACAAGATGTAGGACATTTCCTTACTTGGAAAAGAACTCATTATTCAAATGAATATAGAGAAGGTATTGCTAAACCTAAAATGGGTGGTGATGATGTCTTTTTAGGAAGTGCCTCAAGTGCCTATCCTCCTGCTGCTCCTTACGGACAAGTAGGTCGTTTTTCTAATCCTATGGCTCAATCTGTTGCTGCAGGAAATAATAAAACTCAAAATAAGTATCATTTAAAAAAATCGGCTCAAGAAAGTCCTGAATGGGTTTTAAGTTTATCTCAACTCATACCTATGATGCGGGGAGTAATGCTTCCTCTTTTTGCGATCAGGCAGGAAGTCAGTTTAACTATTGAATTTCAGAAAGATGAACTTAATACAAGAATTATGAGAAATAATACTCTTGTTGCAGCAGCAGTTCCTTGTAAATCATCATTCGTTCAAGCAGATACTTATATTATGGCTGACTTTTTGTTTTATCCTGAATTACTTGGTGCTTTAGGTAATGAAATTAATGGAAAAGGTGGTTATGATTTAGTTTATGATGAAGTTCAAGTTGCTTATAATAATGATAAACACCCGCAGCCTCCTGCTCCTGCTCCTCCTGGTTGGAACGCTGGAGATATAGTTAGAATTGAGACCTTTTTACCTTTAGGTGGTAAAAGAGTTAAATCTGTAGTTCAGCAGTCGCAGTTAGGAACTGGAGCAGATGAAGGTGATGTTCTTGGTGGAATTTATAATTCTCAAGATTGTCTTAACTCAAGTGAAAGTATGAACTTAACGATTGATAGTAAGCCTTTTTATGCTATTGCTATTAAAAATGGTTCTCTTCAGTTTAGTGAAACTAATCAAGTTGAGGGTGTTCCTCTTCAACTCGCCGACATTAACTATTCTATGTTTAGTGAAAGGGGTCTTATTCAAGCACCTAATACAGGTGGAACTAATGTTGAAGGTATTACTGATAGAACCTTTAATGGTTTAGATCAGCAAGATGGCGGACTTATGCATTGGCTTGGTATTAAAATCGCTAATGCTGCTAATCAAGGTGTAAGAATGTCTAATACTCCTATGATATGGAGTAGAGAAAGAGTTGTTTCTGCTGGTGAAGAGATTCAGGATTGGACTTTGAGATATTTTATTACAACTGAACGAGTTCTTAACATATCTAATGGTATTGTAAATATGATAGAATAAATTATTTTAACTTTAGAGTTTTATTATTAATTCATTTTTATATTATCTTATTATATAAATGAATACAATTTTGGTTAATTGTTCTAAAGAGAAAGCAGTTGTATCAGATGAGAACGGAAGATTTTTATGTAGAGTTGCTAATGGAATAAAAATAGAACCTGGTGATGAAATTTCTGTGGAGCAAATAGCAGTCAATTCAATAGGGGTTGGAGCAAATATAATAGAAATACCCTCTCAACAATTAAATTATAATTATTCAACTAATCGTTTTGTATTAAAGACTGCATTTTATATTCATCATAATTATGAATACACTTGTGCTATGCCTTTGGCGATTACATCAGGAGGCGGAGATATGGGTAATATTGGTCTTGAAGTTAATACTATAGCAGGTAAGGAACAATATGGATTTTTTAATGGAAGTCCGCCTGATGTAAGGTTTCAATTAATCTGCCCGAGATGGGAAAGTCCTGATATTATAGCAACTCAATCAGGTAGAAGATATTATTTATTAGATTTTGTAGGTGGAACTCAATCAGCAACTTCAAGATTACCTGCTGATGCTTGGTGGGATTTTGTAGAATCAGAAATTCCTATAGAAGTTGATATTGGTTATGATAATCCTGCTAATCTTGCAGGAAAAATAACAGAAGATCTGAAAAGTATTGACTTACATTCAACTTCATCATCAATAAATTCAAGAGTAAATGCTCCTATAGTTCCTCAACCTTATGTAGTTGAAAATGATGGTAATAGTGTTTCTAATCCTCCTCCTAATGAAAATAAAAATACTCAAGCATCTGTATCGTCTCGTAATGGTGTGGTAATAACTCGTTCAGTTAATTTTTCTAATCCTAATTTTCCTAATCCTGAAAGATTATATTCTGCTATTGCAACTCAAAATCCTTATCTTTGGAAATATGGAACTCGGTTAATTAATTCTGCTAAACCCGCTGCTAATTCTCCTCTATTAGGTCGTAAAGTTATTAATCCTCTTATTGGTTTAGCGGCTCAAAAATCTATACCCGATCAGAGGTGGGTTTATAATTTATATGATTTAGAAACTAACGCACCTGGAACTCAAAATATATGGGGAGATGGTTATGTTATACCTACTAATTTAGAGTGGAATATTGCTAATGTAGAGATGTTGCAGAAATTTATTTTTTCTCAATCTACTTATGAAGCGGGAGGACAATTTTCTAATAGTGATGAATATGTGGCTCAAACTGCTGGAGTTCAACCTAAAATGAGATGGAGTTTAAGGTCAGGAAGAAGTAATGATTATCTTATACCTACTTCACTTTCTAATACTCAACAAGGTTTATGGTCTCCTATTACTTGGAATGCCGCCGCTGTTCCTGATCCTACTCTTGCTGCTCCTTTACCTGCTGGAGCAACTCCTCCTCCTAATACTAATATTGAAAGTTTAAATGTATATTTTAGACAGGATTTTTGGGATAAAAGATATTTAGGTAAATCGCAGACTGCTGGTGCGGCTGCTCCTAATATTTCTATTAATACTAATAGACCTTATAAGGCTTTTCTTGCTGATGCTGATGCTCCTCTTCTAATTGTTGGAGGAATTGGTAATTTAGACCCTTATGGTGTAGCAAAATATTTTAATCTGAATATATGTGCTGTAAGGATTGATGGTAAAAACGCTGATGGAAGTGCTGGAGTTCCTGATGAATATGTAATAGGTTTAACTATGAACGCTAAAAATTTACCTGTTCCTGCTCCTCCTGATGTTCCTATAAGGGCTGGTAATTATTTATTAGTAGATGTAGGAATGACGCAGTTTAATAATCAATGCATACAATTATTAAATCCTAATACGCAGGTTGAAGTAGATAAATTAACTGCCGCTGATCCTGAAGTATATGACCCTGCTACTTCTGTTGAACCTGGTGATTGGATTTATGAAATTCAAGTCGGATCTCCTAATGCATTATTTTTATTTGAACCTAATAGAGGAAGATTTGGCTTTCAAGATTTACACTGGAAGAAATATACTGGTAATGGTTATGCTCCTACCTCTTCTTCTCCTAATACTGCTCCTAATCCTGCTGGAAGTGTTGCTGTAAATGAATATAATAAAACAATTAACTTTTTTATAAATCCTGCTAATCAAGATGATAGTTCTGCTGCTGCTTTAGGTAAATATATTCCTTATTTTGAATATACTGGTGCTATAAGTGGTATAGGACTACAAGATGTTGGGCTATACCCGACATCTCATAATAATATTTTAAACGCTCCTCCTATTACTTACTTGAAGACTTTAACATCAAGAGAACGAGTTAGTGCTTATAAGGGTTCATTATTAGATAGATTTGGATTTGAATATAATTATCTATTCAACGAGTTCGGCTTTCCTGAAGTTAATTTTAATAGTAAATATTATTCTAATGGTATAGCCTCTGCTTTTCCTCAATTTTATCCTTCACCTCTTACTACTAATAGTCTTATTGATAGTGCTATGGCTTTAAATTTTGATTATAATTCTAATGGTAATCCTAATTTTGGTCTTAACTTCTTAAATGGCTTTCCTAATCGTAATTCTTCAAGTGAAAGTGCTACTATTTATGCAACTAATTTACCTCAAAAACTTGTTTTTCCTTTTTGGTTAATTCATAGCGACATCATAGGTGGTATAGAATTTCATAGTGAAAATCAAGGTTCTACATCTAATATAGTAGCAATATGTAATAGAGCCTATACATCAGGAGATTTTGCTTTTTCTTTTGCTACTGATTATACATTTACAGCAACTCAAGAGTATGTTATAAGTGGTATTAATACGCAGATTTTAAACCCTGATCTAACTCCTGCTGATGTTAATGATAGAACTTCAATAGTTTATAAGATTCAGAAAAGAATACCTATGTTTGAAACGCCGCAGATATTACCTGATAAAAAGAAACCTGAAGACTTTAAGGATAAAGCAGCAAAAGATAGAGCGAGAAATGATGATACTGCTATGCCTTCTGTATTTTCTCTTACCTAATTACCATAAAAGTTTATCTGCATAATATCCGTTAGTTCCTTTTTTTAATCTATTTTTTTGGTGTCTTTTTTTATAGGCTGCTCGTCTTTTATCAGCGAACTCCTTACCTTTTGTCTTCATAAATGTAGGGTAATCTCCGTAGCCTACACTTCCGATAGAGGCTATTTTCTTTTTATCCTTAAATACATCTATTTTCTTTTTCTTGTTAGTGCTTTTCTTTACCTGAACTCCTAATGCTTTGGCTTTGTCTTTTGTATATTTGGTTATTGAATAACTCATATACTATTAATAAGTATAAAAATTAAAATTAAAATCACCGATATATATATATGAAGTTAATCAACGGGGATTGTTTAGAGAAAATGAAAGATTTAAGTGATAATAGTGTTGATATAGTTGTTGCTGACTTACCTTATGGTAGGTTTAAACATTTAGATTGGGATAAAAGATTAGATCTGAATAAATTATGGGTAGAAATATGGAGAGTATGTAAAGCAACTGCTCCTGTATTTTTATTTGGTGATATGAAGTTTGGTGTGGAATTAATAAATTCTTGTCCTAAATATTTTAGATATGAGATAGTTTGGGATAAGAAAAGAACAACAACTCCTTTACTTTCTCGTAAGAGATTAGGTAAGGCAACTGAATATGTTTTTATATTTTATAAGAAACAACCTTGTTATAATTATGAAAAATATCATAAGAGAATGTTTAATGAAGTGCAAAGTAAAAGAGTTAAAAATCTTAAACCTAAATCTTATAATAAAGATGATATAATGTATAAGAGGAAATATACAGGTAAATGTGGAAGACAATTTGAACCTCCTTTACCTACTAATGTAGTAAGCACTAATTTAATTATTGGAAAAGAAGATATGTATCATAGTCAATCTGCTGTATATGAACCTATATTACCTACTAATGTATTGAGTGAATATGTAGTTAGGAACAAAAAATTAATTAAGAATATAACAGAAAAACCGCAGTTTATTTTAGAATTTATTTTAAAATACTTTAGTAATAGTGGAGATACTTGTTTAGATATGACTATGGGATCAGGTTCTTGTGGTGAGGCTTGTAAAACTTTAGGAAGAAAGTTCATAGGTATAGAGTTGAATAAAAAACATTATGATATTGCAGTAGAAAGATTATTATAGAATATTTAAAAACTTTAGGAAAAACTAAATATATAGAAAAAAACTTTTATATATTTAGGAATATTTAGAATATATAGAAATTTCTGCGTTTATTTAGGAATTTTTTTCTCTATATAGAATATATAAAATGGCGGATTTAGGAAATTTAAATATCTCATCTAATATTAAGATGCCCCGAGATAAACCTACACTTGAAAATGTTATAGAAGGATTTTTAATTCAAGACCCTGAATGGGTTGGTGGTGAGGATACTCGCTATAAACAAGTAGAAATTCTTTGGATCAGCAAAAATGGTAAGATTAAGACAAGAAAAATTAGATACTTATCTGCTTTTCATAAAAAGTTAATGAGAGCAGGTATTATACCTACTAATAACACTCCTTTTATTAGAACAAGTGGAGGTTATTTAAAAAAGAGAATACAAAATATTTCTCTTATTCAACAAGAAACAAACGAACAAGTAGAAAAAAATAAAATGGTCGCTTTTAAATTAGATAATTCTAAACAATCAGAAGCATTTTCTACTGCAAAGTTAGGTGTTATTCAAACACTTAAACTTGTTATTGAAGTGTTCGCAGGTGATTATGTTATTTTAAGAGCAGGAGACGCTTATTATACCTTAAATGATGTTAATGTTAATTCATTAATAGACAGAATAGAAGGTTTAATGACTTATTCTAATAATGAAATTCAACAGAAGATTGAAGAAATTACTGGATCTGATAGAGAATTTTTAGTTAGTTTAAATTATTTTCCCGAGTTAATTGTAGAGAAATTAGATTTTGTTGATTTAGATGTAGATGGTAATCCATTAGAAAATCCTAATGGTTCATTCTTCAAGTATCATCATAAATTTAAAAATCTAAATCTTGATAAATATGGAATATTTTGCAGCAATATTGAAGATGATAAATATGTTGCTCTGTTAGAAGAGAACTGCTTGATAAGAGCGTTAAGAGAAGGAGGTATGAGTGATGTTAAATTAGCAAGATTAAAAACTTTTGTATTTAACAGGTCAATCCCTATGTGTAAGATAAAAATTATATGTGAATTATTAAAAATTCATATACTTGTAAAAAGAAATGATAATAATCATAGTCATTACGAATATGGTAAGGATTATATGGGTGAAGAAGATTATGTTGTAGGATTAGTTGATAATCATTATTTCATAGTTGATGAAGTTCCTATTACTAAATATGCTCTTAAAAATATTTTTGAATTAGAAGATCAGGGTGAAAACTGGAATTGTATTATTGATAAATACAATCATAAAAAATATGATAGATTTATTGATAGTTATAATCTTGTTAAGTTCTTACAGGCTAATAAAGAAACTCATTTAGTTCCTATTGAGATGAGTTTAAGTATTTTAAAAACGCAGTTCTATGATAAGGTAATTGATAATGAAGTGCTTGAGTATGATGAAGAAGGTTGTTGTAAAGAAAATGAATGGGATCAGGGTAAGGAAGATTGGAAAGCAGATAAATTAAAGAAACCTATTATATGGTTTGATTTTGAGACTGATCCTAATAGTAATAGACATTTACCTTTTATGTGCTGCATAGAAGATGAAGAAGGTAGAAAGAAAACTTTTTTAAATGATTATTACAGGAGAGATGTAAGAGATGGTGATGGTAATATTATTCATAAGAGAGGAACTTGTAAATACAATTGTGGTAAGAAATTTTTAGACGCTATTTCAGTTGAAAAAGTTTTATTAATCGCTCATAATGCTGGTTATGATTATAGATTTTTAGTAAAACATCTACATAACATTAAACAAATTACTAAAGGATCAGGATTAATGAACGCTACTGCTATGTATTGTAATCAACGAACAGGTATGAATATTGAGATTGAAATAAAGGATAGTTATAAGTTGATTAGTATGCCTTTAAGAAATTTTAAAGATTGTTTTGGCTTGACTATAGGTAAGGAAGTTATGCCTTATAATTTATATACTCAATCTAATATTAAAAAGAAATATGTTCCTGTTATTGCTGCAAAGGAACATCTTAAAGATGAATCAGAATATCCTATCCTGTTAGAGAATATTCAAAAATGGAATTGTGGATATGAAAGTGATGGAGTTGAATACTTTGATATAATAAAGTATAGTGAAAAATATTGTATTCTTGATGTATCAACATTAAAGAAAGGTTATTTAATTTTTAGAGATTGGCTACTTGAAGCCTTTAATATAGATATAAATTTTGTATGGACTATCGCATCATTAGCAAATAAGGTCTTATTAAAAACAGGTTGTTATGATGGTGTGTATCAATTAGCAGGTGTTCCTCGTATGTTTATACAAAAGTGTGTAGTTGGTGGTAGGACTATGTGTAGAGATAATGAAAAATATAACCTGCAAGATTGTAATGTCGCTGACTATGATGGAGTTAGTTTATATCCTTCTGCTTGTGTTAGGTTAGGATCAGAGACAGGAGGATTTTTAAAAGGTAAGCCGAAGGTCTTAAAAAATTTATCTTATTCATATTTACAACAGCAAGATGGTTATTTTGTAAAAATAAAAATTACTGCACTTCATAAACCGAGACATTTTAGTTTAATTAGTAGTGTTAATGATAATGGTATTAGAATGTTTAATAATGATGTAGTAGGTAAAGAATTTTATGTTGATAAAACTACACTTGAAGATTGGATTGAATTTATGGGAATAGAGTTTCAAATCATCAGAGGATATTACTATAATGATGGTCGTAATAATAAAATTTTTGAGACGATGAGTGGTATGTTTAATGAACGACTTAAGAAAAAAGCAGAGAAAAATCCTATACAAATTGTATATAAATTAATTATGAATGCTTCTTATGGTAAGGCAATATTAAAACCTATTAAGACAGATGAGAAGGTAATAAATACTACACTTGATAAAGATAAATTTATTCAAAAGAATTATAATAGTGTAGTAGAGTATAGTAAATTAGATGATTGTGATAAGTGGGTTGTTAAGGTGTTAAAACCTATTAACGAACATTTTAATAATGCTCCTGTTGGTGTAGAGATATTAAGTATGAGTAAAAGAATTATGAATGAAGTGATGTGTCTTGCAGAAGATAATGATCTGAAGATTTATTATCAGGATACTGATTCAATGCATATTGATTATGATGATGTAGAAGTGCTTGAGAATAAATTTCAAGAAAAATATAATCGCATCTTAACAGGTAAGCAACTCGGGCAGTTTCATATTGACTTTGACCTTAAAGGTGCTGTTGAAGATATTAAAGCAGTCAATAGTATCTTTTTAGGTAAGAAATGTTATATAGATGAATTAGTTAGTAAGGATCAGGAAGGTAATGTTATTAAGGATTATCATATAAGAATGAAGGGAGTTCCTAATGCAACTATTAAATATACAGCAGAACAACGAGGACAATCATTATTAGAATTGTATCAATCTTTATATGATGGTGAAGCAGTAGAGTTTGATTTATTATGTGGTGGTAAAAGGTGCAACTTTAAATTTCATAAAGATATGACTATTGAAAGTATGAAAGATTTTAAGAGAACATTATCATTTTAAATAATATGAAACTTTCAAGAAAAGTTCGTTTAAGAATATTTAGGAGAATCAGATCAAGATACTTTAGGAAAAAATATTTATAGAATACTTTAGGAAAAAATATATATAGAGAAACTTTAGGAAAAACTTTATGCGTTAAAATCTAAATTATTTTCTATATATATATTATATAACAAGATGAATAGTGAAAATGTCTCCTCTACCTTTTGCGACCTTATGGGTCAAAGTGCTTTTAAAACCTTATCTACGGATATGAAGAAACAATATTTTATTGAAAAATATCAATACATCTTTGGAAAGAAATTTAGACAAGATGTTTATATTCCTAACAAAATGGAATATCATACAGGTGAAATTTTTTATGCTGAATATGTTATTAAACAAGATAGTGATGGTGATGATTATTATGATTATTCTTTCACTCAATTTAAATCAAAAAAACTTCATCAAAAATTTATTGATGGATCTGATTTAGCGTGGTGTGCGAGATATGAAATACTGCAAAAGAAATATAATGCACTATTTTATAGTTTATTGAGAAAGAAAAGGCAAGAACATAAGTGGGCGATGAAACAAAAATATGGCTGGTAATTTGCTCTCAATATCTTCATTTATAAATAAATAAATTACTGCATAATTAACATAAAATTATGCTCTCAATTTAAACAAAATAAATTTTAAACTTGAGACCTTAATAAGGTCTTAAAGACAAAAAAGATTTTTACATTTTTTAAGAAATTATGCTCTTAAAAAATATAAATTAATATTTAGATTATGCTCTGCTTATGGTAAGAAAAATAATTACTGAATTGTTGAAGACAAAAATTCTTAAATTATTATATCAT
>JAOZRH010000108.1 GCA_029931905.1 Fidelibacterota bacterium | reverse complement strand
TTAACGGCGAATTTATCTGATATTTCTAAAAACATCTGTGATTTAATTTTTAAAACAATTTATCAATATCCCGAAGTTTCAAACAATGTGATAGATTTAGTCGCTGCAGATATTTCACCAGAAGTTGAAAAAATTAAAGATATATTTGATGAATTTTCCGATATTTACATTTCTGATCCGGTTTTTGAACTTTGTCAACTTACTAACACAGCACTTACAAATATATTAGCTGTAGAAATAACAAAAGATCTTTCAAATAAACAAGATTATTTTGACCAGTCAATAGTTCAAACTTTGATTGGTATCGAAGAGAAAATAATCAAAGATTATCGGGATAAAGTAACTTCAGCAAATATTAAAGAATATTTATTTCTTTTATTCTATTACAAATTCTCGCCGTTCAAGTTTTTAAATAATGTTCCATATATTATTAAAAACTTTGTAGAAAATTTTCTAAAAACTGAAATAGATTATTCTTTAGATATTAATTCATATGAGTATTATCTTTCACAAGTTTCAAATTCTGGAAATTTATCAAACATTAAAACATATTTAGAAACATACGTCAATAATACTTATTTGGTAACTCTTAATCATTCTTATACTATTACCAAATTTATTTTTAATTTATATTTTATAGAGAAGATTGATACTTTTTTAAATTCGAAATCGTTTAAAGATTATGTTGAAAATATATTAGAGAAACTTTTTTACTCTCTTAGAAATCATTCGCATACCAAATATGATTTTAATTGGTATAAAAACAATGAAATAGTAAATGTTTTCTTTAAGTCTCTTTTTAGACATTTATTAACAACTAATACTTTATTTCACAATAATTGGGATTTATTTGATCACCATGTTAATTTAATTTTATCTAATTCGACAGGAGATTCACAGTATGATGTTTCTTTTTCATTTGATGAAACTAAATTAGAAATATCATTTAATAATATTGCATCCTATTATCGGAATCTTGCAATCTTTCATGAAAATCACGTCACGTCAACTTTAACTACTGAATTAATTTATGATTATACTAGTTATTTTCTAATTAATTATTCTGGTGGAACCCCCGCAGGAATTAATTATTGGTATGTTGAAGATGACTTTGTTGTTTCGTGAGGCAAAAATTTGGACTCTAAAAATATATAGAAATATTACCCATGAGTCGAAAATAGATGACTTGTGTGATTCATTTTTCGCCAAAGGTGGTGGAGTAATTCCCTCCACCTTTTTTCATTAAATTAAAAAAGGAGAAGTTTAAAAGGGTGATCAATAATAATCTCGCCGTTCAAAATAATAATAATTTATTAAAAGCATTTATTAACAAATTTACATCTGATGAATTTTTTATTGATTTAATTAATTTAACACTTTATCCAGCAGATTTTGGTACAACACATTCGAATAAAACAATTGATTACATAAAAATATTTTTAAAAGATGTTGAAAAGATTATCAAAACAAATAGATTTAATAATCCAAATACGTTAAATAATATTCAACTAGCTCGTTCATTATTGAATATTAGAGAATCAAGATCAAATATTTTAACATATGAAAATGTTTTCCAACATCTCAACATTCAAGATTTATCATTAAATAAATTAATTCAAAAAGCTATAGAAAATAAAATAACACATTTAGAAGATTTTCGATCTTTAAAATCAAAATTATTAAACCACATTCAGGCATTTTATGAAGTTAATTCAATTTCAGGAAACATGTCACTTTATAGTAATCTTATTGAATCTGTTTGGTCAGATTCAGTTCCTGTTTTTGAAGCCGTTCAACAATATAAAACAACTGTAATTAACTTATATAATGATTTATCAAAATTACAAACTATAAATAAAGTTGAACAGGAAAAAGATTATTTTGTTCTCACAAATAAGGATTCTGCAAAACATTTAGCACAAGATCTTTACAAATATGTCTCATCAGGTTATTCTTTTCTTCAAACTGGATATAATATTTTTGATACAACAATAGAAGGGTTTGAATCTTCTTCAGTTCATGTAATCTCAGCTCCCTCTAATAACGGAAAATCGATCTTTATGGTTAACTTAACCAGATCTATAATAGAGAATAATCTAGAAGAATTAGAAGAAAATGAAGTTATTTTATTCTTAACTTTGGAAGATGATATATTTAAACTTTTTCGCCGTTTTTCATCAATTTTTGGAAATTACAAACATTCAACGCTTAAAAAACTTTTCAAAAAATCTTATGAACTAACAAAAATAGATTCTGATGAAGAAACAAGTAAATCTACAGTAGAAGAAAAAATTCAAGCAATTTTTCTAAATGTAATTTATACAAGTGTACTTAAAACAACAAATGAAAAAGTTGGAATTGTATTAAAACATTGTAGTGAGAATACTTTTTCACCAGCTGATTTAGGAAGGTTTATAGATCAGATAGCAGTTGATGGTTATAAAGTGAAGATGGCTGTGGTCGATTTGAAATAGTTGACCTTAAATTCCTCTAATTCAGGGAACCTCTGAATAAATTATTCAGACAATCCTGAGCGAAGCCTAGAAATAGGAACGTGCAACGACTATCCCTTATGGGAGTAGGATTAAGCGATCCGAAACGAGGAACAATTCAAGAATAAGTGATATATGTAATGAAAATAAGACCAAAGTTAGCAAAACAAATCTATAATTATTTTATTGAATTAAATAATTTAGAAGAACAAGAATTATATTTAAAATTTCTCTATGACTCTGGATTTACTTATAAAAATTTTAAAACAATATTTAAAATTTCTATATATGAGATAATATCTTATTTTGAAAGCAAAAATTTAAAATATTGTTCATATCACAAACGTGTTGAATCAAGAAATTTGTTTAAGACAGATAATTCAAATATTGATAGATTAAAAACAAGATGTGATATTGCAGATAAAATTTGTCAAAAAGAAAGAAGAATTGCAAGAAAAGACGAATTTCGTGAATATTGGAAAAATTGGCGAATAAAGAATAGAGAAAAATCAAATAGTTATGTTGAAAAATGGAGAAAAAATAATCCTGAAAAATTCAAGAAAATTACTAAAACATCGAATAGAAAAAAATATTACAAAAATCGTGAAAAGTATAAAAAGAATTTTCGTGAGTATGATAGAAAAAGAATGTCAATTTATAGTAAATATTATAAATTAATAAAAAAATATGAAGAAATACAAGTTGATCCAAATAATCCGAAATTAGTTCAAATTAAATGTACATATTGTGGGCGTTGGTTTAATCCAACAAATCTTCAAGTAAGAATGAGATTAAAAGCAATATATGGAAAAACAAAAACTTTAGGGTATGAAAATCGTTTATATTGTTCTGATGATTGTAAGAAACTTTGTCCAACATATGGGCGAAAATATTATCCTAAAGGATTTAAACCAGCAACATCAAGAGAAGTTCAACCATCTCTTCGGAAGATGGTTTTAGAAAGAGATAGTTGGACTTGTCAAAAATGTGGTTCCACAGAGAGTTTACATTGTCATCACATTACAGGAGTTGAAAAAAATCCAATAGAATCTGCTGATATTGATAATTGTATAACTCTCTGCAAAAAATGTCACAAAGAAGTTCATAAATTACCTGATTGTGGGTATAATGATTTAAGATGTAAAAAATAATAAAAAAGAATTGAAGATATAGTCTGATCTGAATAGTAATATTCAGAGGGGATTTAGCGAATCCCCTAAAACATAAATGTACATAGATGTTATGAGCCCTACGATTCAACGTTATGGAAGTTATGAGGATTATAACGCCCAAGGTCAGATAGTTCAAGAACTTCGTTCACTTTCTCGTCAATATAAAATTCCAATAATTACAGCAACACAAAATAAAAGAGAATCTGAAAATGTTGCAGTTGCTCTAAATAATTCACAAGTAGGTGATTCAATTAAGAAAGTTCGTTATGCTGATTATATTTATATGGCAAGATTAAGAGCTGACTTGGATCTATTTTCTTCCCCAGTTAAAGAACATATTTTCAGTCATGAAGAATTAAAAAATGGTATTGATCCGACGATTATGAATGCAAAAGATTCATTATCAGAAAATCTTTTGCCATTTGAATTAAAAATAACTAAAAGTAAAGAATCACGTAAAGACATGAGTGTCTTTTTATTATTTTGTAACGATAATTTAAAAATTTACAATTCTATAGAAGAATATCTTAATGATGTTAAAGCTATTGAAGAAAACAGCAAGAAACTTGAAAACGATATTGATCTTCTTGCTAATATGATTATTTCTTCTTATGTTTCTGACGATGTAATTACAGATGATTTAGAACAAATTGGTAGTTTAAACGAAATACCTTTTTAACTTTGTGACAAAGGGGTTGACAAAAAAATTCAACCCCTTTACGCATTACTTACTTTGTAATGGGGAAAATACTGAAAATTTTCCCCGTGTTTTTTTAAGAAAGTGTTAGAAACATCAGAAAACTTTTTGAAATCTTTAAAATTAAACTTTGGAGGAATTAATAATGATTCGTGAATTTATCGATCTCGTAAATGAAGCAGTTGATTCAGGTTATGAAAGAGGAATTAATCTTTTTATGGAAAACTTAGAGCAGGATCTTAAAAAAGATTCAATCATATCTGAATGTGAAAACGGTGTTGATGATGTAATTCGTCAGATGTTTATTTCTGAGGGTTACGAACTTGAGGAAGATCTTGAGAATTTAGATGAGGAAGCTCTTGATCAAGCCTTGGAAGCTCTTGATGACTAAGTTAAAAGAGTGGGAAAAATACCCACTCTTTTGATTTCTTTTTAATGTATGGTGGATTACCTAAATCCAGAGTTGTTAATATATTATCTTTTGATAATAATTGTTACCTTAATAGCTACAATATATGGTATTGTAAAACCAAGAAAAAAGGAACAATCTATAATATCAAAAGACGAATTTCTTGTAGTTTCGCATATTTTAGAAAACCTCATTGAAGAATATAAAGCTATTATTCTTTCAGATCAAATTATAAAACTTCAAAAACAACATGATATTGATCCAAATTCAAAAACGAATGCAATAGATTTATACAATGAAAAATACAACAAATTAATCAAACGTAGTTCGAAAGAAATATTTCGAACGCTATCGAAAAGTGTTTTAAATAAGTTACTATCTTATTATACACAAGACGGTCTAATTCTACATATAATTTATCTTCTCAAGAGGTAGACGTTTATGCCATTATTTAGTAATATTTCTGGTGATCAAGATTTAGAACAAATAGATCAAAGAATTGAAGGTATTTTTTCTAATATTCCAAAAAACGAATTAGATAAGACGTCTACTGAGGATTTAGCAGGTTCTGTTTTTGATTCACTTGTAGATAATGCTGATTTAGATGAAGTTAATAAGCTTTTTGATAATATTTCAATTCCATACGAAAGAATACAACGATACGGTGTATATGAAGAACTGAATCGCGCCGTTCCAATCATAAAAAGAATTATCAGAGTCTACATAGCAAATATACTTCAAAAAAATCCTGTAGACGGAAAATGTATTTTATTAAAACCAACAACAAAAGATACTGACGATCAACAAAAAAATAAAAATCAAAAAAAGTATGTAGAAAAAATACTTAAAAACTATAAACTAATACATAAGTTAAAAACACGTATTTTACCTTTGTTTCTTCTTTACGGCGATTGTTTTATTGAAACAGTTCAAGTTGAAAAAGAAGCAAAAAAAATTAAAGTTTCTGATGTTTTAGCACTTAATGAATCAAAAAATATTTTAAGAGAAGTAGAAGAAATTGAAAAGAATTTAAACAAAAATGTTTTAGAAAATCGTTTAGATTCAATTCTTGATAAATTAGCTAATCTATTAATTGTTGAAGAAGACGATGTACCAACTTCTTCAACCATCGAGGATGGAGAAAAGTATGAATTCATGAACACATTACTTAGAGTTCATGCTCCAAATTGTATTATAATCCTCGAGAATGATTACGGAACAGTTTTAGGATACTTACATATACAAAAATACACTACTGATTATGGTTCCGTAACAGATATATCTAAAGTACTATCACAAACTGTAGGTAGAGTTTCTTCTCTATCTAAATACACAACTGTTGATCATAATGAGCTTATAAATAAACTTGTAGCTTATATGATTAAAAAAGTCCTGAAAAATCAGGGGTCATCTGATGTTGACCAACAAATAGATCAAGTATTAAAAAATCTTGATGATGATGCATATCAAGTATTTAGAAGAATTATTGTAGAACAAGGATTAGATAAAAAAAGAAAATATCAAAGATTAAAAATACGTTTTATTAGTCCTGAAGATATTGTACACTTTAATATACCTTCTATTGATAATTATCCTTATGGAGAATCGATTGTAGATCCTTTGGTATTACCAGCAAAATTATACATCTTATCTCAATTGTCTAATATTATTGCTAAACTTAGTCGCGCAGCTTTAGTTAGAAAATGGACAATCGATGTTGGTAATACACAGATGCATGCAGCTCAGATACAGAAGCTTAAACGTGAGCTGTACAATACTCGTGTAACTTTAGAAGATTTAAATTCCTTTAAATCGATACCAAAATTGCTATCCGATTAACTTTTAGTCGCTTTGTGTAGCAATATGCATTGAAAAATTTCTCTAACTCAGGGAAACTCTAGAACAGACAATCCTGAGCGAAGCCTAGAAATAGGAACGTGCAACGACTATCCCTAACGGGAGTACACTCAAGTGAGTGGAAATGGGAAACAGTTTTAAAAACTGAAGTTTGACAAAAATGAAGTTTGACAAGATTTTTACAATTTGAAATCAATTAGCGAGAAAAAAAGATTTTTAATTCAAATATATTTATTAATTGAAAGACCAAAATATCATCAAGTTGCTGAACTATTTGATTGTGATATTGATGATGTTTTAAATTTATTTTATGAATTAAATATTAAGTTTTGTAGTAAATGTAAGAAATTACATTATCTTAGTTTTTTTGTAACAAGTAGTAAAAATATTGATGGGAAAGAATCTTTTTGTCGAATCCATTA
>JAOZRH010000107.1 GCA_029931905.1 Fidelibacterota bacterium | reverse complement strand
ATTGTTAAATTTATTTAATAAAAATTGGACTATTATGAAATTATTAATATTAGGAACTGCATCACAACTGCCAGGGAAAAAACGAAATCATAACGGCTATTATCTGAGATGGCTGAATGAGGGATTTTTGTTCGATCCGGGAGAGGGCACTCAAAGACAATTTTCTTATGCCAAAGTATCGCCAGCAAAAATTACTCGTATTTTTCTTTCACATTTTCATGGTGATCATTGTTTAGGTTTGCCCGGAATTATTCATCGATTAAATCTAATGGAAATTTCAAATCCGATTCATTTATATTATCCATCTTCTGGAGAAACTAATCTTCATAATTTATTAAACGGCGCTCAATTACATAGAAAAATAAATTTAGAACTTCATCCGATAGAAAAAGACGGAATTATTTATAAAACAGATGAATACAAAGTTGAAGCATTTGAATTAAATCATAGTGTAGATACTTTTGGATATAAAATTACAGAATTTTCAAAAATGAACTTTGACAAAGACAAATTAAAAGATTTAAAATTAAAGGGAGCGATTTTAGGCGAACTGGAAAAAAAAGGTGAAATATTTTGGGAGAATAAAACAATAAAACGAGAAGATATTTCAACAAAAAGAAATGGTGATATCTTTTCATATGTTTTAGATACTGGAATATGTGAAAATATTAATCCTTTAATTAAAGATGCAAAATTAGTGCTAATGGAATCAACCTATTTATCAACCGAATCAAAATTGGCAGAAAAATTTAGACATTTATCGGCAGATATTGCAGGGAAATATGCGAAAGAAAATAATGTTCAAAATTTAATTTTAACACATTTTTCAGAAAGATACTTAGATTTATCGGAATTTGAAGATGAAGTAAAACCGATTTTTAACAATGTTCATATTGCAAGAGATTTAGAATTATTGGAATACAAATAAATGAAAAATAATAACCAACCAAAACATACAAGGAAATATAAGCTTGATACTTGATACTTGATGTTGGATACTGGAAAATATGAAATGGGAGAAGAGGTTTAGGAGTTTAGAATTATGAATGAAGTAAACCATAAAAATCAAAAAGAATATATAAAACAAAATAGTGTCCTTTGTGAAAATCTTTGCGAGCTTCGTGGTTAAAAAAATAGGGAAATAAAAATATGACAAATACAAAAAGACCAAATTGGGATGAATATTTTCTTGAAATTGCAGAAGTAGTTTCTCGTCGTGCATCTTGTTTTAGAAATCATGTTGGAGCTGTTATTGTACAGGACAAAGATATAATTTCTACAGGATATAACGGAGCACCAGCTTTTCAAAAAAATTGTTTAGAAATCGGATATTGTTATCGTGATAGACATAATATTAAGTCAGGTACAAATTTAGAATTATGTCGAGCTGTTGGATCTCATGCAGAGTCAAATGCAATTGTTCTCGCAGCAAAAAACGGTCATTCAACTTCAAATGGAACAATGTACCTTTTTGGACATACCACAATTTGTAATCAATGTAGGGCGATTATTTCTAATGCAAATATCAAAAAAGTAATTCAAAAAACACCAACAGGCGAAATTAAAATATTTTACCCTGCAAAAGATTTTACAATACACCCAATTGATCAAGAAAAAAACGAGGATTAAATGAAATTTGTAGGAGCACATGTCAGCACAAGCGGTGGAGTATTTAATGCACCGATAAATGCAAGTGAAATTGGAGCATCGGCTTTTGCAATGTTCACAAAAAATCAACGGCAATGGGTCGCAAAAAACTTAGATAACGAAACAATAGAAAAATTTAAAGAAAATTTAAAAAATATTGGAATTTTACCAAAACATATTTTACCGCACGATGGATATTTGATTAATTTAGCCAACCCTGACTTGGAAAAAAACAAACGATCTTTCGAATCTTTCATTAATGAAATTCAAAGGTGTGACCAACTTGGATTAGATAGAATCAATTTTCATCCGGGTAATCATTTAGAAAAAATAAATAAAAGTACAACTGCTGACGAATTAAAAAATATAGAAGAAATCGCCTTAAAACGAATTGCCGACAATATGAATAAAGCAATTTCCGAAACAGATAATGTAATACTTGTGATTGAAAATACAGCAGGTCAAGGAAGTATTCTTGGATATAAATTTGAACATCTTGCTTTTTTAATAAATGAAATATTGGACAAATCACGAGTTGGTGTTTGTATAGATACCTGTCATCTTTTTTCCTCAGGTTATGATATTAGAGATAAAAATAGTTACGAAAAGACATTCACAGAATTTGATGAAATTGTCGGTTTTAAATATCTAAAAGGAATGCACATTAACGATTCAAAAGTAAAATTAGGCAGTAGAGTTGACAGACATCATAGTTTGGGAAAAGGTGAAATCGGTATTGATGCCTTTAAATTCATTATGAACGACTCGCGAATAGATGATATTCCTCTGATACTCGAAACTATTGATAGCTCAATCTGGCCTAAAGAAATTCAAATGCTAAATAAAATGAGTTTATAACCACAAGGCACACAAGGAAAGCGCAAAGGACACAATGTAATATTATAGAGTAATTAATGAAACTTTATGTTCATTGTTGTGAAAAATTATTTTAAAAAATGGAGCTGGAAAAATGAAAAAAATTATATTACTGTTATTTATTTTAATCAATTTATCTTTTTCACAAGATGCAGAATATTATATAAACAAATTAAATTCTGAAATGGCTAAGGTTAGTGATTTAAAAGTAAATATGTGGATTCGTTCAAGATTACCGGGAATGACCGTACCAGATAGAAATACAAAATTATACTTTAAACGACCCAAAAAAATTCATATCGCGGATAATAAATCACTTTTTATTCCAACAGAAGCATTGTTATTAGATTTAACTTATCTTGTGGATTCTACATGTTCAATTAAATTGTTGAATAAAAATTTTGATAGCGAGGAACCATTTATATCTTTAGAAATAATGAAACCCTACGAAGACAGAACTATAAAATTTATTGCAATTATTGATACTGTTAAGTGGGCTTTTCACCAAATCGGAATTGATGATTCACCAATAATGAATGCAAAAATTGACTTTATACAAACAAAAATTGATGATTTAGTATATCTGCCAAAAGAAATAAAAATTATGATGGAATCTAAAGAATTTGAGAAACAAAATGTAAAAAATCCAAGAAGACGGCATACAAAAAAACCGAAATCTAATTTTGGATATGCTTATATTAAATTTTCAAAATATAATATAAATATTGATTTGTCAGATGATATTTTTGATGAGTAAGGTGTTTATTATATAACTCACAAAGTAACTAAGAAGAATGTTTTGATTTTTCTTGCAAAAGAATAAACATTGTTTTACATTTATATCCCAATTGGGATATATTGTGAGAATATTAATAACCGGAGAAAATAATGAAAACTCAAACAACAGTAAGAATTGATAAAACGAGCTACAATAAAGCAAAGGAAATATTAAAAATATTAGGATTGAATTATTCTCAAGCAATTAGTTTGTTTAATAATATGGTAATTTTAAATAATGGACTTCCATTTGATGCAAGAATACCTAATGCGAAATCAAAAAATGCATTGAATGAATTTGAAAATAAAAACGGAGAAACATTTAATAATATTGATGATTTATTTCAACATTTGGATAAATAAATGTATTCAATATTTGTTACTCACCGTTTTAAGAAGGACTATAAAAAATTATCGGACAAAGATAAAATTACCTTTAAAAAAGTTATTACAAAATTATCAAAAAATATTGCCCTTGATAAAAAATTCAAAGATCATAAATTAAGTGGAAATTGGAATAATTGCAGAGAATGTCATTTAAAACCTGATTTACTTTTAATTTACAGCAAAAATAAAAGCATTATGGAAATAGCATTAATAAGAGTTGGCAGTCATTCTTCTTTATTTCAAAAATAAATAATATTTATTATTTTCCTATAAAATTTGAATGGTTTATTTATCATTTTCCTATAAATTTTTATTTTTATAAATATTGTATAACGGCAAATTATTTTTTAAATTCGGTTGATATTTTTGACAAATTTAAAAAGGATAATTTTTTACAATGAAAATAATTAATCATGTTCAATTAATCTTTAAAGACCAAAAACACGATACAGAAAGCAACCATTTAAAAGCAGAAATATTTAAACATTTTAATATTGATACTGGGCATATTAGAACGACAAAGGTATTCTCTATCAAATATGATAAATCAGAAAATGATATTCAAAAGTTTGCAAATGATGCTTTAAAAGATCCAATTATTCATAATATTTATATTAATAAATTATTTACAGATTCATTTTATAAAACACATTTATTTGTTTCAAAATTGCCCGGTGTAACTGACGATGAAGGATTGTCTGCTCAAGAAACATTTTGTGATTATTTTAATTTTGAAGAAACTAATAGTACACAATATATTTTTACAGGTAATCTTTACTATTTTGAAAATAATTTATCAAAAAGTGAATTAAATAAAATTGCAACCGAATTGCTTGGAAATCCGCTAATAAATCATTTTGAATTTGGACAATTTGACGGACACATTCACTATTTTCCTGAAGTAAAAATAAAAACTGAAGTGAAAACAGATATAATTGATATATTTATTTCAGATGAAAAATTATTGAAATTATCTGAAAATATGTTGTTGTCATTAAATTTGGTGGAGATGAATGCAATTAAGAAATATTTTTCAGATGCATCTATACAAGAAAAACGAAAAAACATTGGACTAACAAAAAACCCAACAGATTGTGAATTAGAAATCTTGGGACAAACTTGGTCAGAACATTGCAAACACAAAGAATTTTCTGCAATTATTAATTACAAAGATTTAGACACAAACGAAAACAAACAAATAGATTCGCTATTCAAAACATATATTTTTAAATCAACATATGAGATAAAAAAACGATTAGAATCTGCTGGACAAAATTGGTTAATAAAAGTTTTCAATGACAATGCCGGAGTCGTAAAAATTGACGATAAAAGTGTATTCATTTGGAAAGTTGAAACTCACAACAGCCCTTCAGCACTTGATCCTTATGGTGGTGCATTGACAGGAATCGTTGGAGTAAATCGTGATCCACTTGGAACGGGAATCGGTGGCGGAAAGTTGCTTTTTAATACAAATGTATTGTGTTTTGGTTCACCATTTTACAGTGGCAAATTACTTACCGATCAACTGCATCCACGACGAATAATGGAAGGTGTTATCAAAGGAATAGAAGATGGTGGAAATAAATCAGGAATTCCAACAATAAATGGTTCAATATTTTTTGATGATAGATATAGAGGAAAACCATTAGTATTTGCTGGCACTGGAGCTGTAATGCCATATAAATTTCAAGATAGAAATTCTTGGGAAAAAAACATTGATATTGGCGATAGAATATTAATGCTCGGTGGACGAGTTGGAAAAGATGGAATTCACGGTGCAACTTTTTCATCTTTAGAAATTGACGATAAATCTCCTCGTTCTGCAGTTCAAATTGGTAGTCCAATCACCCAAAAAAAACTTTCCGATTTTATGCAAGTTGCGAGCAAAGTAGGTCTGATAAAATGTTCAACTGATAATGGCGCTGGTGGATTATCATCCTCGATTGGCGAACTCGCTGAAGTTACAAATGGTGCTCAAATTAATTTGGAAAAAGTTCCTCTAAAATATTCTGGATTACAGCCTTGGGAAATATTTATTTCCGAATCACAGGAAAGAATGACTTTAGTTGTAGAGCAAGATAATATGCAAAATATAATGGACTTGGCAAATGAATATGAGGTAGAATTAACTGATATTGGAAGTTTTAATTCCAGTGGATTTTTAGAAATATTATTTTATGACGAAATTATAACATACCTTGATCTTGAATTTTTACATAATGGACTTCCTCAAAAAACCCTTGAAGCAGAATGGAAAACTCCCAAATTAACGGAACCAAATATTCCATCGTCAATAAATTATAATGAAATTTTAATAAAAATTGTTGGTGATTTGAACATCTGTTCTCGTGAATCTGTCATAAGAAAATATGACCACGAAGTAAAAGGAAAAACGATAATTAAACAATTGATGGGCGAAAACACAATAGTTCCACAAGATGCTGGAGTGATGCGTTTAGATTTTAATTCGTTCAGTGGAATCGCAATTTCAAATGGAATAAATCCTCTATATGGAGACATTAATGCCTACGAAATGTCGGCTGGAGCTTTTGATGAAGCTGTAAGACAAATTATTTCCGTTGGTGGTAAACTACCAAATTTAAATTCTACAGATAATAATTTTTGGACTGTAAATGATAATTTTTGTGTGCCAGATTCCGTATATAATTCAGAATCAAATCCCGATGGAAAATATAAATTAGCTCAATTAGTGCAAATGAATGAGGCATTATTTGATATGTCAACTTTTTTCAATATTCCAATGACTTCTGGAAAAGACAGCATGAAAAATGATTTTAAACGAGACAATGTAAAAATTTCAATTCCACCAACGATCTTATATTCTATGGTTTCAAAAATAGACGATGTAAGAAAATGTATAACCTCTGATTTCAAAAAAGGAAACGATTTAATCTATCTTGTGGGAAAAACATATAACGAATTGGGTGGTTCGGCATTTTATCAATTATTTGATGAATTAGGTGCAAATGTTCCAAAGGTTCGTAAAAATGATGCAAAAAGAATTTATGAAAAAATGATGAAAGCAAATAGCAAAACATTAATTGAATCTTCGCACGATATTTCAAATGGAGGCCTTGCAGTTGCAGTAATTGAATCGGCTTTTGATGGAAAATGTGGAGCCGAAATTAATTTTGAAAATAGCGAAATTGGAATAAATGCAGAATTGTTTTCTGAATCGCATTCAAGATTTATTGTATCTGTTCGTCCAGAAAATAAAGAAATTTTTGAAAATCTTTTTGAAAACGATTGTAAAATGATTGGAAAAGTAACTGATAATAATTATTTCAAAGTTTCTGAAAATGGAAATTCCGTTTTAGAAATCGAAATGAATGAATTGTTGGATAGTTGGAAGAATGGGTTAAAGAATAAGAAATAAAGCCACGAAAGGCAACAACGAATAACAACAA
>JAOZRH010000272.1 GCA_029931905.1 Fidelibacterota bacterium | reverse complement strand
AGCAGCCGAGTCCAGAAATGGAAAGGTTCAACGACTATCCCGTATGGGAGTAGGATGATAAAAATAGTTTACCATCCGAAGTACGAAACAACTAGTGTTTTAAAGAAAGTTGGAGTTATAGAAGTTCGTATGAAAAAAATAGAAATAATAACAAAATTTAATCAAATAAATTCAGAACATGAAAAAATATCTTTTGTTTTAGATTATTATATTAGTGGACAAATGAATTACTATATGTTGAGTGATTTTTTTGGTGGAAGTGTTGAAGAATGGATTTATTTCATTCAATCTTTTAATATAAAATTTTGTCCGAAATGTCAAAAATGTTATCCATTATCATTTTTTAAAAAATCACTAAAACGAAAAGATAAAAAACATATTTCTTGTAAACTTTGTAATAGTAAGAGAAATAAAATTAATATAGAGAAAATTAGACAAATTTTAGATGATTATGATATCTTTAAAGATATTGATTCTCAGATGAATATAATTTTAGAATTATATAAAAATGGAATAGATGCGAAATTTCTTTCGCAATTGTTTGATAAACCTATGATCTTTTTTGTTAACTTTTTTAAAGAAAAGGGAGTCAAATATTCACCTCAATTTGATATTTTGTTACCAAGATCCTTTTTTGATAATGATTCAAATCGAATTGATGGTAAATTCTCATATCCAAAATTTTATAGATATAAAAACAAGGATATAATTATAGACATCTTAAGAGAAAAGTTAGATCCTTTTAAACATTGGAAAGAACAAGAAGAACTTATTATTGAACTTTATTCAAAAAATGCCACAGTAGAAGTTTTAAGTTCTCTTTTTTCTGAAGAACCAAATAATTTTATAAAGTTTTTTAAGAAATTAAATATATCATATTGTTCGAAATGTAAGAGAATATATCCAATGACATTTTTTCGTAATGCTCAAGATATGCTTTTAGGAAAAGAATCTTTTTGTCGATTACATTTAATGAAATCTGAAAACAAGGATATAATTATAGACATCTTAAGAGAAAAGTTAGATCCTTTTAAACATTGGAAAGAACAAGAAGAACTTATTATTGAACTTTATTCAATGGGTTTTCAATATCGGCAATTCGCATCAATTTTCGGGGAAAAAATTCAGACGTTTGTTGATTTCTTTAAAGAAAAAGATATTAAATATTGTTCTGTTCATAAATGTCTTCATTCACGAGATGAATTTGATCAACGTAAATCTAAAAATTTTACAGATGGCCTTTTAAGTTATTGTAAAAAAGCTCCTGTTTTATTTGATAAATTTTATGAAAAAATTGAAAAAATTGAAGAATGTCGAAGAGATCCAAATAATAGTAGTTTTTTACAAATCCGTTGTAAATTTTGTAATAAATGGTTTAATCCAACATATGATCAAATTAAAGATCGAATAAATGCTATTAATGGAAAAAGTTCTTCACCAGGAACACAAAATTATTTGTACTGTTCACAACAGTGTAAAATTAATTGTATTTTATATAGATCAACTGGGCAAGTTACAAATAATAAATCAAAAAGAAATACATCATATAATAAGACTTTAAGAAAAATGAGAATTGAATATGTAAAAAAGAAATATGATTTAATAAATTCAATCTATGTTAAATGTGAATCAAATGAATGTATCTGGGGACCAGATATGTTGTTCACTGAAGATGAAGTTGAAAATCATCATATTGTTCCAGTTTCTCAAGATTATTTATTAGAGTTTGATCTGGATAATTGTCGAATTCTTTGTAAAGATTGTCACAACAACATTCATAAAAACAACCCAGGATGTAAAACATCTGAATTGATTAAAATTTCTAAAGAAGATGTTTGTTAATATTTGAGCACTAGTTGAAGATATAGTCTGTTCTAGATAGAAATATCTAGCTAACATATAAGAAAAAGAGAGCTGTATAATACTCGTGTAACTTTAGAAGAT
>JAOZRH010000106.1 GCA_029931905.1 Fidelibacterota bacterium | reverse complement strand
GGATTTATGATGCCAATTTCTTATGAAGGAATAAATGCTGAACATTTACAAATACGAAAAAGTGTTGGTGTGTTTGATGTTTCTCATATGGGTGAATTCAATGTAGAAGGTGAAAATGCATTAGAATATTTACAAATGTTAACAATAAATGATGTTTCATCTTTGATTGATGGGCAAGTTCAATATACTGCAATGTGCTATGAAGATGGTGGAATAGTTGATGATCTACTTTTATACAGATTTAATGATAATAAATTTTTGATGGTAGTGAATGGTTCAAATGTCGATAAAGATTTCAAATGGGCAAAGGATCATTTAATAAAAGGAGTAGATTTAAAAAACAATAGTGATAATATTGGATTACTTGCAATTCAAGGACCAAATTCGTTAAATACATTACAGAAATTAACTGATGTGAATTTAAGAGAGATTGATTTTTATCATTTTAATGAAGGAATATTGGCTGGAAAAGAGATGATTATTTCACGAACAGGATATACAGGTGAATTAGGATTTGAATTATACCACGATATTTCTGATTCTGAAGATTTATGGGACGCTATTTTTAAAGCAGGTGAAGAATATGATATTAAACCTGTTGGATTAGGGGCAAGAGACACATTGAGAATGGAAATGAAATATTGTTTATATGGAAATGACATTGATAAAACAACAAATCCAATTGAAGCAGGATTGAGTTGGATAACAAAATTAAATTGTGGTGATTTCATTGGAAAAGATGCAATATTAAAAGTTAAAACAGAAAAACCAAGTAGAAGATTGGTTATTTTTAAAATGATGGGTAGAAGAATTGCTAGACATGGATATAAAATATTTATAGGTGATGAAGAAATTGGAATCGTAACAAGTGGAACACAATCGCCTACATTGAAAGAAGGCATTGGAATTGGATATGTAAAAAAAGGATACACAAAATCAGGTAATGAAATCGAAATTGATATTCGTGGAAAAAGATACAAAGCCGTTATTGTGAAACCGCCTGTAGTAAATTCAAGTCCTTTTTAATATTAAATTATTTTCAATCTTATTTGAAAAATAAATATAAATAGAATTATTTTTTGTTTTAGTAATGTATGAATTTTTGTATCTTACAAATGTGTGGAGAATATATTTTATAAAAAAGGGAATTATATAATAGATGACAAATAAAATTGAACAATTAAAAAATATAACTGAAAAATATTCAACAATAATAAGCGAAATTGAAAAAAAAATAGTTGGTCAAAAAGTAATATTGAAAAATATTATGATATCATTATTTTCTGGCGGACATTCTTTTCTAATTGGTGTTCCGGGACTTGCTAAAACATTAATGGTGCAAACAATTGCCGAAGTAATGGATTTAGATTTCAAAAGAATTCAATTTACACCAGATTTAATGCCTTCAGATATTACTGGCACAGAAGTCATTGAAGAAAATATGACTACGGGAAAAAGAGATTTTAGATTTATTAAAGGACCAGTATTTGGAAATATCATTTTAGCAGATGAAATAAATAGAACACCGCCCAAAACACAAGCTGCTCTTTTAGAAGCAATGCAAGAACATCAAGTAACTTCAACAGGTGAAACTTATTTATTAGATGAGCCATTTTTTGTTTTGGCTACACAAAATCCAATAGAGCAGGAGGGGACATATCCATTACCAGAAGCACAATTAGATAGATTTATGTTTCAATTAATTGTTGGATATCCTAGTTTTGAAGAAGAAAAAGATATTATTCGTCTTACAACAGTTTCACAAAAAACAAAATTGAAAAAAATAATTACAAAAGAAGAAATACTCTCAATTCGTGAGTTCGTACAGGACATTCCAGTGGCTGATCATTTAATTGAATATGCTGTAAATATTGTTAAGGAAACCAGACCTCAAACAACAACAGACGATAATGTTAAAAAATATATCAAATGGGGCGCTGGACCGAGAGCATCACAATATTTAATAATTGGTGCAAAAACAAAAGCTGTATTAGAAGGGCGACCAACACCCGAAATTAGCGATGTAAATTATGTAGCAAGCAATGTGTTAAGACATAGAATTATTTTAAATTTTAGTGCTGAAGCAGAAGGTATTTCCGTTGATAATATTGTGGAAACACTGATTAAAAAATACAATTAAAAAATCTAACAATATAGAGATATTATTTTATGATTTATTTATTATTAATTATCGTTGGTATAATTGCTGGATTTATTAATGCAATGGCTGGTGGTGGATCAACATTCACATTACCTGTTTTAATACTTGCAGGATTGCCATCTACAGTCGCAAATGGAACAAATCGCATTGGAATATTATTTCAAACAGGGGTTGCTTCTTGGCGATTTAAAGAACATAAACAATTAGAAGTTAAACCATATCTTCATATAACAATATCGGCTATTATTGGTGCAATTATTGGATCATTATTTGTTGTAAATATTTCTTCAAAGCATTTTGACAATATTCTTGGTGTAGCATTAATTTTTATTTTGATTACAATGCTAATTCCTAAAAATAAAATTGCTTCAAAAACAAAAATTCCCAAATGGGTTGAAATTATTATATTTTTATGTGTAGGTTTGTATGGTGGACTTGTTCAAGTTGGAATAGGTTTTATTTTATTGTTTACACTAAACTTGATTGAACATTTCAACTTAATAAAAGCAAATGCAATTAAAGTATTTATTGTTTTTTGTTATACAATATTTACTATAATCATATTTCAACTATCCAATAATATTGTATGGAGTTATGGATTATTACTTGCGGTAGGAAATATAATAGGTTCATATATCGGTGTTAAAACAGCAATTAAAGGTGGCGATAAGATAATAAAAATCGTACTTTCAATTACAATAATACTAGCAAGTATCAAATTGTTCGGTATATTTGAATTTATTAAATCTTATTTATAAACAATATTAATTATTTTAGATATATCAATTTTTTCATTTTAGATTGTTCATCAGTTTCAATTTTATATAGATATATTCCTGAAGGAACTACATTTCCGTAATTATTCGTTCCGTGCCAAATTATTTCATAATGACCTGCTTCACAATTTTTATCAACAAGTGTTTGAATTTTTTGACCAAGAATATTGTATATTGTAAGTTTTATTTTTGAATCTATTTCAATATCGAATGGAATTGTTGTTGTGGCATTAAATGGATTTGGATAATTTTGACTAAGTTTAAATACAATATTTACCTGAATATTTATACTTTCGGATGTACTGCTACCATCTTCGTTATATGCAATAAGTGTATATGTTGTATTTGCAGTTGGAGAAAATTCTAATGATCCAATTGAAGTTGTATCGGTTATACCATTAATTGTAATTGAATCAGCATTGTTAACTTCCCAACTTAGAGTTATTTTTTCACCTAATAGAATTTCGTTCGTATTTGTTTTGAATTTTTTTATTGCAGGAGGTAGTGGAGATTCGCTAATATATGCACGAATAAGATAAATATAAACACTTGTATCACTTGCAGATAGAAAATACCAATCAGGATCCCCACTGCTTGGGTCATTTAAATAAGTATAGCTGTGATAAGCAGATTCACCTGGATATTCTGTAATCATTACTCTGTTTTTTTCTGGATAAGTTCCAGCAACTTTAAATGCTACAACAAACGGTTCACTTGCTGGAATGCTATTTTCAGATAAATCAATTGTCACCCAATTTGGCCAAGGTTCAGGATATGGATAAGATGGTTTTTCAGCTATTGTAGAAGTAGCTGTAACATCAATTAATTTTTCACCAAGTGGTGTTGGTCTGGTTGCTCCAGTATATTTCCAAATACCGCCTGTAACCGATCCTGGCTGTCTCAAAGCAACTTTTATTGAGTCAAGCCTTTTACCAAGAATATCATCAAAAATCACACAAATCGTATCGTTGTTAGATAGGGGTAACACTCCAGTAGGAGGGGAGTTATCATATTTTACTTCAATTGATGCGGGAGAGTTACCAACAGAAGAATAATCAAAATAACTCATGTATTGATTATTATTTATTATAGCAAAATCAATTTCTTTATATTTGTCTCCATATTCGGGAAAGGCAGTAGTGTCATTTGATGTTATGTCAATAACATTTTTTACATCGTTTGTATCGATAGTAACTGCTCTCACAAAAAATTTAGATCTGTTTTCTTCAAAATATATTTTCATGTTAGAACCATGTTTATATCTAAGATATTGTGCAGATAATCCTTGAACTTCAATTTTTGTAGTATTTACATTTGGATTGATATTTTGTATTCCAACAGCCTCTTTAATTCCAGGGTAAGTATATCCCCACGCAGGATTGATATTTTTATCTGCTACTATATTTGCCATAAACCAATTTTCTACAATATCGCTAAATCTTAGTGAAGTAGCAGGTGTAACATTAGCAAAAGCACCATCATAACCTGTAATTCCATTGTCAGTGTTTTGTACAATTTGCTTTAAAACATCTCCACCAATTTGTTCTCTAATATATAAAGTAAAAAGTGCAGCTCGTGAATAATCTGGTAATGCATTATCACGATTCCAATTAAATAGAGGAATATTTGTATTATTTACATAAGAAGATTGTTCTCGCATAGAAAAACCACATACAACTTCTGCTATTAATGAAAGTCCTTCGTTAACAAATGTTTCTTCATTTTGGTCATAATTATAATGAATCATATGTTGAAATTCATGAGCAGTTGTACTCATTCCATTCTGTAAACCGTATGTAGATAATAAATCAGCAGGATCTGCATCGAGATAATAAATTTCTGCTTCATTACTACCATGATTACTTGATGGTAATTCGTTCCAAGAATGAAAATATCCTGCTACATATCCTCCAGATCCATCATAACCGTCTAAAATATCTAAAATTAAAATAATGATTTTAGGGTCGTTATCAATATCAGGTGGAGTACCAAATGTTTCAACATCAAGTTCATAAATACCTTTATTTGGATTAGTTGGTGTTTTACTATCAAATGCCATTAACACAGAATCTACTCCGTCTTGTGTAATCTTGTCATTCCAAATTGAATCTTCAACAAAGATATAACAATATTCACCAACAGCTTTACAAGTAGAAGGAACTTTAACAAAATCATCATTTACCATATCAGATGTGTACCAACTTCTTGTATCACCAACTGAAAAATTCCAAGCCGATGTTTTATTTAATTTACTTTTTTTAAAATAGTCAGGATTTTTTTCAAAAAATTCTCTCGCTATTTTATTAGTTTTTTCTAAAAATGGTTGTGCATCAATTGGATATGATTTTTGTACATTTTCATTTATTTTGGTTACTCTGACAGATTCGTCTGCAAAAGAAAATGAAAATAAACCGATTAATAAAATTAGAATTACATATTTGAAAGTATTATTCATAAATATCACCATTATTTTTTTGTTTCATTATTTCTATTTTTGTTATTGTTAACAATGTGTCGCTACTTATTATTTCCTTTTTATCATACGATATAATAGCAAAATTTCCTTGATTTTCCAATAATATTTTTTCTATATTTTTGTTATAATTTAAAAGATATACATCTTGTTTATTGTTAGTTATAGCAAACCTTGTAAATGGTTCATTACCTACGACAATAATTTTTCCCTGTATTGTTTTATCTTCTATTTTACAACTATTTATAAGTAATATTATAATAAAGATAAAGAATATTTGAAAAAAAACACCTCTAAATATGTTCAAGATATTCTTTTGCATTTCTTTTACCTTCTTCAATATCAACTTTGCTTAACAAAATTGCTCCAGCTATAAAAAGAAATAATATTGATAAAATTCCCAATCTATGACTTCCTGTTATCCAAGTTATGGTTCCCATTAAGAGTGGACCGATAACTGCAGCAAATTTTCCGAGCATATTGTAAAATCCAAAAAATTCAGCTGATTTATGTTTGGGAATTATTCTTGTATATAAACTTCTACTTATTGCCTGAATTCCACCCTGAAAAAGACCAATCGCAATTGCTAATGCATAAAAATGCCAAGCCTCTTGCATCAAAGCTCCAAGTATTGTAATAAGTGCATAGGCAAATATTGCAATCCAAATCGTTTTTTTCAAACCAATTTTTTCTGCTAATAAAATATAAACAAGTGTTGCTGGAAAACCTACAAATTGAGTAATTAAAAGTGCAATAATTAAAGCACTTTGATCAAAACCTAAAGACATTCCATAATCGACAGCCATTCTTACTATCGTATCAACTCCATCAATATAAAACCAATATGCTAATAAAAATATTCCTACTACTTTCAGATGTCTAATTTCTTTGAATGTACTAACGAGTTGTTTCCATCCTTGTTTAATAGCTTTACGAAATGGAATATCATTTTCATTAAATGGCTCTTCAACAAATAGAAAAATTGGAATAGAAAAAACTGCCCACCAAACAGCAACAGTTAAAAAGGATATTTTAATTGCTGTTGCTCCATCAGCTATTCCAAACATTTCGGGTTTTAAATACATAATTACATTCAATGCGAATAAAACTCCACCACCAAGATATCCAAGTGAAAATCCTAATGATGATGCATAATCAACTTTTTCTTCTGAAGCAATTCCGGTTATAAGCGAATCATAGAAAATATTTCCACCGGAAAAACCAACTGTAGCAGCGATATAAAATAGAATAGCTAATTGCCACATTCCGTATCCAACCATCCACAAACTACCAGTCATAATTATTCCAAGGAATGCAAATGTGAATAGAAATTTCTTTTTTGCTGAACCTTTGTCGGCTATTGCACCAAGAAATGGAGCAAATGCTGCAACGAGAATTGATGCTATAGAATTTGCTAACCCAAGATAGAAGGTACTTTCTTCTGAATTGTTAGGGTTTGCCCAATATACTTTAAAGAATAATGGAAAAAAACCAGCCATTACAGTAGTTGCAAAAGCACTATTTGCCCAATCATAGAACGCCCACGAATAAATTTTCTTTTTATCATCAATTTGCATATTCCCTCCTAAATTAAATTATCTTCTAATAAAAAAATATTCACTATTAATATAGTATATTTTATTTATTAATAAAACTAAATAAAATGGATTAAAGTTTTTTTAGTTTATGGAAGAAAATGAAATTAAATAGAAAATAATAAAATTATATTTGGATTTATTAAAAAAAAATTATATTATTGGGGGTA
>JAOZRH010000012.1 GCA_029931905.1 Fidelibacterota bacterium | reverse complement strand
AATTGGGAGAATTATTATGCAATTTATAAGTTTGATTGGACTGTTAGCACTTCTACTAATTGCTTGGTTATTATCATACCATAAAAAGAAAATCAAATACAGAACAATAATTTGGGGATTATCGCTACAATTTTTATTTGCGTTAATAATTTTACGAAAAGATTATTGGAGCTTTGTTGGAATGACAATTTTAGCTCTACTCTTTATTCTTTATGTTTTTCGCGAAAATAATTTCACTTCTAATAAATGGATTGATTCAACATTAATATCATTGGCATCACTAATTGTTGGTTTTGTGATTTATTTTATTTTTAACTTCATTTCCTATCCCATATTACTTGTTTTAATGATTGCACTAATAGTTACAAATAATCTAACACTAAAAAAACAACTACTTCAAAACATTCTTAGCTCAATTTTTATAATTGTTTTATTTACAGGACTGATACAAAAAAATATTTATGGACAACAAGTTTTTCAAATATTCAGCGATGGTGTTGCACAATTTCTAAATTTATCTGTTTATGGTGCAAAATTTTTGTTCGGAAACTTAGTTGACGAAAAATATTTTTTTCCAGGTGATGGTTCTTGGCCCGGTTTTGGTTTTCAATTTGCATTTAAAGTCCTTCCAACAATAATATTTTTTGGTGGATTTATGAGCATATTATATTACTTGGGAATTATGCAAAAAATTATCATTACAATGGCACAATTTATGAGATGGACATTACAAACAAGTGGTGCAGAATCATTATCTTGTTCTGCAAATATTTTCGTTGGACAAACAGAAGCACCATTATTGATAAAACCATTTTTAAAAGGAATGACAAAATCGGAATTATCAACTGTTATGGTTGGTGGATTTGCAACTATTGCTGGTGGTGTTTTGGCTGGATTCATTGCAATGGGTGTCAGTGCCGGACATCTTGTTGCTGCTTCTGTTATGTCAGCACCCGCTGCTCTTGTTATTGGAAAAATTATTTATCCCGAAACAGAACATTCTGAAACAGCTGGTGATGTTTCACTTCCAGAAATTAAAGAAGCTCAAAATTTATTGGATGCTGCTTCAAGTGGAATTTCAGACGGATTAAAATTAGCTGTAAATGTTGGAGCAATGTTAGTTGGATTCATCGCCTTAATTGCTGTGGTTGATGTGATTTTTAATAGAATTGATTTCTTGATAGATGGAAAATTACTTGGTGGCGAATTAATAAAATACGGTGAAAGTGGCGGAATATCCCCTATTACTCAAGAATATGCAGGATATTTTCCCGGCTCATTAAAAACCCTTTTTGGAACAGTTCTAAAACCTCTTGCATTCTTGATGGGAGTTCCTTGGGAAGATGCTGATGAAGTTGGAAATTTACTTGGTATAAAATTATCATTAAATGAATTCGTCGCTTATGGAAATTTGGGGGCTTATATTCAAAACAATGTTATTGGAGAAAGAGCACAAATTATCTCTACCTATGCTCTTTGTGGATTTGCAAACTTTGCTTCTATTGGTATTCAAATTGGTGGAATTGGAGCTGTTGCACCTTCACGAAAAAAAGATTTATCAAAGATTGCTTTTAAAGCTATGCTTGGTGGAGCAATTGCAAGCTGGACAACTGCTACTATTGCCGGAATGTTGTTATAGATTTAATTGTTTCTAATTTAAAATTATTTACAAATAAAAAAACCACAGAATATTCTGTGGTTTTTTGCTTTTCAATTTAAATTATATTTTTATCTCAAATATTCAACAATCTTATCGCCAACTTCCTTGGTATTAATTTCAATATTTCCTTTTTGCCAAATATCTTTAGTTCTGAAACCATCATTCAATAATTTTTCTACAGCTATCTCTATTTCTTTTCCAGCTTCTTCCATATCAAAAGAATATTTCAACATCATTGCTCCACTTAAAATTTGTGCAATTGGATTCGCAATTCCAAGTCCTGCAATATCATAAGCCGATCCACCAGATGGTTCATACATTCCAAATTTTCCTTTTGCTAAGCTTGCACTTGGTAACATTCCCAAACTTCCTGCAATTGCTGCAGATTCATCAGAAATAATATCTCCGAACATATTTCCAGCTAATATAACATCAAACTGTTGTGGATTTTTTGTTAATTGCATCGCTGCATTATCAACATACATTGGTTCATATTCTACATCAGGATATTCCTTTGCAACTTCTTCTACTACTTGTCGCCATAAAATCATTGTTGTTAAAACATTTGCTTTATCAATTGAAGTTACTTTTTTTCTTCTTTTTCTCGCCACTTCAAATGCTACTTTTGCAATTCGTTTAATCTCTTTTCTTGAATAAACCATTGTATCAAAAGCTATCTCATCATCGCCTTCATATTTTCTGCCTTTTGGTTGACCAAAATATATTCCGCCAGTCAATTCTCTCACAACTAATAAATCAAAACCCTTTTCTGAAATATCCTTTCGTAATGAACAAGAATCTGCAAGTGCTGGATATAATTTAGAAGGTCGCAAATTTGCATATAAATTAAATTCTTTTCTCAAACCAAGTAAAGAATTAACTTCAACTCCATTCCATTTTTTTGTATTTTGTTCTTTTACTGGTCCGCCAACAGATCCAAATAAAATTGCATCAGATTCTTTACAAATTTGCAATGTTGATTCTGGTAAATGTGTACCAAATTCATCATAAGCAGAACCGCCAACTAATGCTTTTTTATAATTAAATTTAACTTTATATTTTTTTTGAATGACATCTAATACTTTAATAGCTTCATCCATTACTTCCGGACCAATTCCATCTCCCGGCAAAACTGCAATTTCCATCTCTTTCATCTTATATTCTTTTCTTTTTTAAAACATAATTCATTAATCCACCACTATTCAATAACTCTTCTGCAAAATCAGATAATGGTTCAAATTTATAAACTTCATTTTTTGTATTATTTTTTATTTCACCTGTCGATATTTCAATTTCGAGTTCATCGGCATCATCAACTTTTTCACTTATTTCTTTACATTCAACTGCAATAAATCCATTATTAAGACAATTTCTATAAAATATTCTTGCAAATTTTTCTGCAATTACAACCCTTACTCCTGCTCCTCTCAAAGCCCATACCGCATGCTCTCTTGAGCTTCCACATCCAAAATCTGCACCACCAACAATAAAATCTCCCACTTGAACTTTATTAACAAAATCTTTGTCAATATCTTCCATTGCATGTTTTGCCAATTCAGCTTCTTTATCAACATTTAAATATCTTGCAGGAATTATTTCATCTGTATTTATATGTGCCCGTTTGTAAACATGTGCTTTGCCTTTCATTTAATTTATCTCCATTATTTTATTCTTATTTATTAGTTGAACTTGACTTTGTCTATCCAACATTACAGATATTTTCTCGGATCAACAATCTTACCTTCAATTGCTGAAGCGGAAACCACTGCTGGACTTCCAAGATAAACTTCCGATTTTGGACTTCCCATTCTGCCAACAAAATTTCTATTTGTTGAACTAATACATTTTTCACCTGCAGCAAGAATTCCCATATGTCCACCAAGACAAGCACCACAAGTTGGAGTTGAAATTGTTGCACCAAATTCCATAAATATATCAAATAATCCTTCACGATTCGCCTGTTTCCAAATTTCAGTGGATGCAGGCACTACAATCATTCTTGTTCCAGATGCTATTTTTTTACCTTTCAATATTTTTGCGGATACCCTTAAATCTTCAATTCTTCCATTTGTACAACTTCCCAAATATGCTTGATCAACTCTTATTTCATCAATTTCAGATATTGGTTTTACATTACTTGGTAAATGTGGCATAGCAACAACAGGCTCTAAATTAGAAACATCTATTTTAATTATTTCCGAATAATTTGCATCATCATCACTTTTAATTATTTCATATTTTTCTGTTGAATGTGAATTTACATAATCAATTGTTTTTTGATCTGGATTGATAATTCCTGATTTTCCACCAGCTTCAATCGCCATATTACAAATTGTCATTCTGCTTTCAACTGATAATTCATCAATAACTTCGCCTTTAAATTCCATCGCTTTATATAATGCTCCATCAACTCCAATTCGTCGAATAATTTCTAATATTACATCTTTAGAATATACACCTTTTTGCAATTTCCCATCAACTTGAATCAAAATTGTTTCTGGAACTTTGAACCACAATTCTCCAGTTGTTAAAGCTGATGCCAAATCTGTGCTTCCAATTCCAGTTGAAAATGCACCCAATGCTCCATGTGTACAAGTATGACTATCACCTGCAATAATTGTTTTTCCCGGAGTAACATATCCCTGTTCTGGTAAAATTGCGTGACAAACACCATGTCGTCCAAGATCATAAAAATTTTCTATCTTTTGTTCTTTTGCCCATCGTCTAATTTTTGCTACCATTTCAGCTGATTTAATATCTTTATTCGGCACAAAATGATCTGGAATAACTACTATTTGGTCTGGATTATGAACTTTTTTTATACCGTATTTTTCCATAAGATCAATCGCTGGAGTTGTAGTTACATCATGACACATTATTGTATCTATTTTACAGTTTACTATTTCACCCGGATTAACTTTAGTTTTTCCAGAATGTTTCGCTAATATTTTTTCGGTTATTGTACTTCCCAATTTATCTCCTAATTTTAATCAAAGAAAAAATGATCTTTTTGTGGATGAATTGTTTCGCTATAATGTAATGCTTTATTTATCGCATCAATCAATGCATTTGCACTTGCTGAAATCACATCTTCACTAACGGATTTCGCTCCATAAATTTTATCGTGAATATCTTTAAGTTGAATTGATACATTTGCAAGAGCATTTGTTCCACCAGTAATCGCTCTCAAATTGTATTTTTCCAATTTTAATGAAGTGTCTAACATACTCCAAATTGCAGAACTAATTGCATCAATTGGTCCATTTCCAACACCACTTCCAATTTTTTCTTCACCATAAACTTCTAATTTAACAGTTGCAGTTGGTGTAATTTTATTCCCAGTAGTTACTGAATATTCAATTAATTTTATATATTGAATAGAATCGGCAAGTTTAAATGCTACATCTCTACCAATCCCAATAACATCACCAATTTCAATTTGTTTTTCACTATCAGCAAGATTTTTAATTTTGCCAGTAATTTCTTCTAATTGCTCTTTTGTAACATCTAATCCTTCATTTTTCAATATTTTTTGTATAGCATGTCTTCCAGAATGTTTTCCAATAACAATATTTTCGCCTTCCCAACCAATATCTTCAGAAATCATAATTTCGTAAGTATTTTTATTTGCAAGAACTCCGTGTTGATGAATTCCAGCTTCGTGTGCAAAGGCATTTTCACCAACGATTGCTTTATTTCTCTGAACATTAATTCCAGTTAAATTTGATACTAAACGACTTGTTCTAAAGATTTCTTTTGTATTTACATTCACATTTACATTAAAATAATCTTTTCTTGTTTTCAAATTCATTACTACTTCTTCAATTGCCGCATTTCCAGCTCTTTCACCAATTCCATTAATACAACCTTCTACCTGTGTAGCACCATTTTCAATTGCTGATAAAGAATTTGCTACTGCATTTCCAAGATCATTATGACAATGAACACTTATAACAACATTTTTTGCTTCTGGAACTTTTTCAAATAAATATTTAATTCTGTCACCAAATTCTTTTGGTTCAGTATATCCAACCGTATCAGGAATATTTATTGTCGTTGCTCCTGCTCCTATCGCTGCTCTGACAACATCACACATATAATCAAGATTTGTTCGTCCTGCATCTTCCGGAGAAAATTCCACATCATCACATAAAGATTTTGCTAATTTAACTGCATTTACAGCAATTTCAATAATTTCTTCTTTAGTTTTTTTTAACTTATCTTCCATATGAACTTTTGATGTAGCAATAAATGTATGAATCCGTGGTTTTTTTGCATATTTTACTGCATCCCAACATCTTTTAATATCAGTTTCATTCGCTCTTGCCAATCCACAAACAATAGTATTTTTCATCATAGATGCTATCTTTTTAACGGCTTTAAAATCACCTTCTGATGCTATTGGAAATCCTGCTTCAATAACATCAACTCCAAGTTTTTCTAATTGACGGGCAACAAGTAGTTTTTCATCAATATTTAATGAAGCCCCAGGACTCTGTTCGCCATCTCGTAAAGTTGTATCAAAAATAATTATATCTTTCACAATAATATCCCCCAAATTATTTTTTGTTTTTGTTTTCACTTTCATTTTTCATCAAATAGAATAAAATACTTTCAGTTAATGCTTGCCAACTTGCTTCTATAATATTTTCAGAAACACCAACAGTTCCCCAACTGTTTTCTTCTGATTTTGAATCAATCAATACACGAACTTTTGAAGCTGTTGCATCTTTTGCATTTAAAACCCTTACCTTATAATCTGATAATTTAATAACATTTATTTCTGGATAAAAATTCAATAATGCTTTTCTTAGAGCATTATCAAGTGCATTTATTGGACCATGTCCTTCTGCTGCCGTATGCTCCATTTTATCGCCAACACTTACTCTAATTGTTGCCTCAGATCTTGTTTGACCAGATTCGTTTTTTTCAATTAATATTCTGAATCCTTTTAAATTAAAATATTCATCAAATTCATTATTAATTTTTTTAATCATTAATTCTAAAGATCCTTCGGCAGCTTCATATTGAAAGCCACCATGTTCCATTTTTTTCAACATTTTAACAATCTCTGGAATTTTATCTTTATGCTTTTCAATATCAATATTAAATTCATCTGCTTTATAATTTATATTACTTCTCCCAGATAAATCAGAAACCAAAACTCGTCTTTTATTTCCAACTGATTCTGGAGTAATATGCTCGTAACTTCTCGGATCTTTTATTACTGCACTGACATGAATTCCACCTTTATGAGCAAATGCACTATGTCCAGTAAAAGGCAAATTTGATGGATGAGAAAGATTCGCTACCTCATTTAAATATCGCGAAAGTGATGTAATTTCTTTTATATTCTCTTTTGGAATACAATTATAATTTGCTTTTAATTGTAAGTTTGGAATTACTGAACACAAATCAGCATTTCCAGATCTTTCACCAAATCCATTTATTGTTCCTTGCACCTGAACGCATCCATTTTCAACAGCAGAAATAGAATTTGCAACTGCTAATCCAGAATCATTGTGAGCATGAATTCCCAATGGAATATTTATTTCTTTTTTGACCTCTTGAATTATTTTTATCAATTCAGAAGTCAAAGTTCCACCATTTGTATCACACAAAGCAACCAAATCTGCACCCGAACTTTCAGCTACTTTTAATGTTTCCATAGCATATTTTGAATCATCTTTATAACCATCAAAAAAATGTTCTGCATCAAAAACCACTTCTTTGTTGAATTTTTTCAAGTAACCAATCGTTTCTTTGATAAGTTCTAAGTTTTTTTCTGGAGAAATTTTTAATGCCTTTTCAACATGTAAAATCCATGATTTACCAAAAATCGAAACAACTGGTGTGTCTGCATCAAGAAGTGCCAAAACATTTTTATCATCTTCAACTTTATTTTTTGCATGTTTAGTAGATCCAAAAGCAACAATTTTAGCATTTTGTAATTTCTTTTTTTTAATCTTTGTAAAAAATTCCATGTCCTTAGGATTTGAACCAGGCCATCCACCTTCAATATAATCAACACCAAGCTTATCTAATCGCAATGCAATATTTATTTTATCATCAGAAGAAAATGATATTTTTTCGGCCTGAGTACCATCTCTTAATGTTGTGTCAAATATTGCAATTTTATTATTTTTCATCTTTTTAATATGTACCTTTATTATAATATCAAATACCTAAATATAATTATCTTTCTATATTTATACAATTTTATTCCCAATTATTTCAACCAAGTCATCATTCCACGAAGTTTTGCACCAACTTTTTCAACTAAATGATTTTTATCAATTTCTTTACGAAGTGAATATTCTGGTCTTCCTGATTGATTTTCATTTATCCATTCTTTTGCAAATTGTCCAGTTTGAATTTCTGTTAAAATATTTTTCATTTCTTTTCTTGTGTCATTTGTAATAATTCTTCTTCCACGAGTAAGATCACCAAATTCTGCAGTATCAGAAATTGAATTTCTCATATTTGCAATTCCACCTTCGTTAATCAAATCAACGATTAATTTCATCTCGTGCATACATTCAAAATATGCAATTTCTGGTTGATAACCCGCTTCAACTAATGTATCAAACCCTGCTCTCATCAATTCTGTCACACCACCACAAAGCACAGCTTGTTCACCAAATAAATCAGTTTCAGTTTCTTCTTTAAAAGTCGTTTCAATTATTCCTGCTCGTCCTGCACCAATTCCACAAGCATGTGCAAGAGCTAAATCTTTTGCATCTCCACTCGCATCTTGATAAATTGCAAATAATGCTGGAACACCTGCTTCAATTTCATATTGTCTTCTAACTAAATGTCCTGGACCTTTTGGAGCAACCATATAAACATCTACATCCTTTGGTGGTGTAATTTGTCTAAAATGAATATTGAATCCATGTGAAAATACAAGTGCTTTTCCTTTTGTTAAATTTTCTTCAATCGCACTATAATAAACTTTTTTCTGAGCTTCATCAGGAAGTAAAATTTGAATAATATCAGCCTTTTTACTTGCTTCACCAGCTGACATTGGTTTAAATCCGTGTTTTTCAGCAAGTTTATAATTTTCACTTCCCGCTAAATCAGAAACGATTACATTATACCCACTATCTCTTAAATTTTGTGCTTGTGCATGACCTTGACTTCCATATCCGATTATTGCGATAGTTTTCTTTTTTAACAATTCTGGTTTAGAATCTTTGTCATAATACATTTTAATACTCATAATAATTCTCCTTTAAAAAATTATTTATTTATTTTCATTATTAAATTCTGTCATAGCAAATTCACCACTACGAACATAATTGCTTACACCATATGGCTTCATCAAATCGATAAACCTGTCAACTTTTCTAACATTTCCAGATAATTCTGTAATGATATGTGTTTGAGAAATATCCAATGGTTTTGCTTTAAATACATCAATCAACTCTATAACATCTGATCTTGTATTTTGGTTTACTTTCACTTTGATGATAATATATTCTCTGATAATATAATTATTCTTATGTGAAATATCTATCACTTTTATAGTATCAATTAACTTATTAAGTTGTTTTGTAACCTGTTCAATTGCTCTTTCAGATTCATACAAAACCAAAGTGATTTTATAGACATCTGGATCTTCCGTCAAAGCTCCAATAACACTTTCAATATTAAAACCTCTTTGAGCTAACAGTCCAGAAATTCTTGCAAGAATTCCAACTCTGTTCATTACAGTTAATATTATTGTATGTTTTTCTTTCATAATTAATCTCCAAGCAATATTTGATTATTCATTTTCCCTGCTGGCACCATTGGATAAACATTTTCTTCTTTTTCCACCAAAAATTCCATTAACACAGGTCCATCGTATTCCAATCCTTCTTTCAGAATTTTTTCAACTTCTTCCACTTTATCCGTTCTAAGCCCTTTTACTCCATTCGCTTCTGCAACTTTTACAAAATCAGGAATATATAAATTCGGACAATCGTCATCATTTTCCGGTCCTTTACACTGTGCTTTACATTCTGAATTTCTTCTCAAACAAGTAGCAGAATAATTCTTATTCCAAAATAAATCTTGCCATTGTCGCACCATTCCCAAAAATGAATTATTTAAAATTATTATTTTTACATTAATATTATTCAATGCAAGAGTTGCTAATTCTTGAATATTCATCTGAATACTTCCATCTCCAGAAAACAGAATTACCTGTTTTTTTGGAAATCCAAAAGAAGCTCCCATCGCGGCTGGCAAACCATATCCCATAGTTCCTAATCCACCAGAAGTTAAATATCTATTTGGTTTTTGATGATGATAAAATTGTGCTGACCACATTTGATGCTGACCAACATCTGTAGCAATAATTGTATCGTCGGTTACAAATTCATTTACCTTATTAATAACGAATTGTGGTAAAATTTTCTTACTATTTTTTTGATCATACTTTAATGGATTTTCGTTTTTCCATTTTTCAGTTTTCTTGTTCCAATCATCTTTCTTTCTATTTTTTACTTTTTCGTTTAACTCTTTTAAAACACTTTTTGCATCTCCAACAATTGGAATATCAGCGAAAATATTTTTTCCGATTTCTGCTGGATCAATATCAATATGTGCTACAACAGAATTTTTTGCAAATGTATCTCTTGGTCCCGTAATTCTATCATCAAATCTTACACCAACTGCAATTAGTAAGTCACATTCCGCAATCGCATAATTTGCTGAAACAACACCATGCATTCCCGGCATTCCAAGATAATTTTCACTATCATAAGGCAAACTTCCCAAACCCATCATTGTTGAAACTGTTGGAATATTTGTTTTTTTAATTAATTCTACAAGTTCCTTTTCTGCTTTTGAAATTATCACACCACCACCGATATAAAGTAATGGTTTTTTCGCTTCACTTATTGCATTTACTAATTTATCAACCTGTTTTGGATTGCCTTTAATATTTGGTTTGAATCCTGGCAATTCTACTTTTGTTGGATATTTAACATTTTTTACCTCTTGCATCATTAAGTCAACCGGAATATCTACAGTTACAGGTCCTGGACGACCATTTTTGGCAATATAAAACGCTTCTTTAATAATCTTTGGAATATTTTCAACTTCTTTTATTAAATAATTATGTTTTGAAATTGAACGAGTTAATCCAACCATATCTGTTTCTTGAAAAGCATCAGTTCCAAGATTTCCTGATGGAACTTGACCAGAAATTACAACTATTGGAATAGAATCTAATTTTGCATTTGCAATTCCCGTAATTGTATTTGTTGCACCCGGTCCAGAAGTTACAATGCAAACCCCAACTTTTTGAGTAACTCTTGCATATCCATCAGCGGCATGTGCAGCTCCTTGTTCATGTCTCGTTAGTAAAAATTTAATTTTGTTAGTGTTATAAAATTCATCAAATATTGGTATCACCGAACCACCCGGATAACCAAATATTGTATCAACATTTTCTTTCAATAATGATTCTAATAGTATTTTTGACCCTTTCATAAATTTACCATTTGTCCTTTTTTAGTTTTATTTCGTACATTTCTATTTATTGTTCTTTAAATTAATTTTCTATTGACTTCGTTGGTTTTCAACTCGTAATTCGTAATTAATTCAACACTGCCCCTTTACTTGCCGATTGAACCATTTTTGCATATCTTCCTAACATTCCATAATTAATTCTTGGTTCTGGCATTTTCCATTCTTTTCGTCTTTTTTCTATTTCTTCAATGGATAGTTTGGCTTCTAAAATACCTTCTGGAATATTAATATAAATGGAATCACCATCTTTTAATAATCCAATAAGTCCTCCTGTAATTGCCTCCGGAGCAATATGTCCAATACAAGCTCCGTGAGTTCCACCAGAAAATCTTCCATCAGTAATTAATGCAACACTTTCACCAAGCCCTCTTCCCATAATATATGAAGTTGGCGACAACATTTCTTGCATTCCCGGTCCACCTTTTGGCCCTTCATAACGAATTACAACAACATCGCCCGCTTTTACTTTTCCTGCAAGAATTCCATCACAAGCATCTTCTTGACTATCAAATATTACAGCGGGTCCTTCAAAAACTCGCATATTTTTAGAAACACCAGCATATTTCACAACCGATCCTTCTTCAGCAAGATTTCCAAATAAAACGGCTAATCCACCAGTTTTGCTATAAACATTATCAAGATTATGAATTACATCAAAATCTTTTATTTCGGAATTCTGAATATTTTCACCAAGTGTTTTTCCCGTAATAGTTGGAGTATTTAAGTTCAAGATTCCAAGTTTAGCAATCTCATTTAGAATTGCACTAATTCCACCAGCACGATCAACATCTTCTATATGTAAATCTGATGATGGTGAAACTTTACAAATATTCGGTGTTTTTTTAGAAATATCGTCCATTCGTTTTAAATCGTATTCAATTTCGCCTTCATTTGCAATTGCAAGTGTATGTAAAATAGTATTTGTAGAACCACCCATTGCCATATCCAAAGTAATAGCATTATCAATTGATTTTTGTGTAATAACATCTCTTGGTTTTAAATCTGATTTTATAACTTCGATTATTTTTTTCCCAGCTTCCTTATATAATTTTTCTCGTTTTTTTGTATCTTCTGCCAAAATTGTCCCATTTCCAGGTAGGGCAATTCCAATTGCTTCTGTTAAGCAATTCATAGAATTTGCCGTAAACATTCCAGAACAACTTCCCCAACCCGGACAAGCATTATTTTCAATTTCTTCCAATTCGCTCTCTGACATTGTGCCTTCTTTTACGGAACCAACACCTTCAAAAACCGAAACAAGATCTATAACTTTATTATCTTTTGTCTTTCCAGCTTTCATTGGACCACCAGAGATAAATACTGTTGGAATATTCACTCTAATTGATCCCATAAGCATTCCGGGAATAATTTTATCACAATTTGGAATACATATTAATCCATCAAAATTATTCGCTCTAACAACCGTTTCAATTCCATCTGCAATATTTTCACGACTGGGCAAACTGTATCTCATTCCATTATGTCCCATTGCTATTCCATCACAAATACCAATTGTATTAAAAATAAATGGCATTCCACCAGCATCATAGACAGCTTTTTTAATTATTTCACCAACTTTATTTAAACCAACATGTCCGGGAATAATGTCATTATAAGAATTTGCTATTCCAATAAATGGACGATTATCATCTTTCTTTTTAACTCCGCAAGCTCTAAGCAAAGAACGATGCGGTGCTCTCTCCAATCCTTTTTTAATTTTATCACTATTCATTTATTAATATCCTCCAAATGTGCTATTTAAAAAAAACCCTTTCTTCTTTAGAAAGGGTTAAAATTTATAATTATAATATTAAATATTTTACCCTAATAACTTTGGTAATAACCATATAATAATATTTAATATGTTCAAATTAATTCTCTTCATTTTTTCACCTGCCAAATGATAACTAATTATCAACTTATTGTCAAATAAAAAATGGTTTTATTTAAAAATTATGGAGATTTTATATTTAATTCTCTCTGAATTATGAAAAATTTCAATGTTTTAGTCATCTTCAAATCTGGTAATTCAATAAATGCGATATATAATCCACTTGCTACAAGCATGTTTTGTCCATTTGTTAAATCCCATTTTTTAAATTGGCTCGTCGGATCATCGTGAATAATTTTTGTAATCAATACTCCAGTGAGGGTATAAATGCTTATTTTTGCATGTGCAGGTAAATGCGTAAATGTTACATATTCATCATTTTGTTCAGTAGCTAATGGATTATGAGCATAAAAAGGATTAGGGTAAACATTAATTTTTTCTGCAGCTATTTTTGCCAATTCAATATCATTTATCTTCGGTGCAATTGTTGAAAAAGTATATTTATCCTTAGTAGTAATTGTTTTATTTGTGATGAAGGAAATTTTATTTCCAATTGGAGGTCCACCAAGATATTCTGTAAATAACATTGCAGTAATGTAAGGATATTTAAAATCTCCAGTAGCATCACCCCAAGTTGTATTTGCTGAGGTCTCCAACTTATTATCTATAACATATTGTGCATCATTTGCCGGATTATAATTTATATCATTTCCAGACGCATCGTATCCTTGCCAACAATATATAGGTTCATAAGATGGTGCACCATATATGGGACCTGACCAATCAGAACCATTGTTATTCCAAGTTCCATCACCATCACTATCCAAGAAACCAGCAAACAATCTATATGTATTACCATCAGCTATTATACGATATACTGCAAAAGGAGCATAATATGGAGAATCATCTAAACTATCAAAATGAACTGTCTCTGTCGAATAATCCCAAGTCAACGAAGTTTGTCCAAAATCTATTACTATATCATCTGTTCCCCAATATCCAAATCTGTCCCAATCTTTTTCGTAAGGAGGTTGATTGACTAAACCAGCTATATTTGATAGTAAATAACCAGTAGAACCTAAACTTGGTCCAGCAATATTAACATCTGCAAAAGAAGTAACTCCTTCATCAACAACAACATCATTTGCATCTAATTCCACAACAGATTTACAGCCAGGATTTGGACCTAAAACTTTAACTTGTAATCCATCAAATATTGGTTGGTCATCATTATCACTAATCTGTTTTTGGTCTGATACAACTATTGAATCTGCAGTAACATCATTTACATTCCAAAGTATTTTAGTTGAATCAATATTGTGAGTAAAAAATATTTCATAATCGTGTCCAGTAGTTTTTGTTGGATTTATTACTTTTATTAATACTTCGCCTTCACCAGAACCCTGTGTATGAGAATATCCTATTGTATCCATAGGTGAATAAGGAACCGAATTGCCAGGTAACGGATCTTGAACTGTAACTGAAATAACATCAAACTGAGATTCATAGAATTTTTCTTGAAATTCGTCATTATAATTATATGCAGTTACAGCAAAATAGTATGTGCGTCCTTTTTCAAAATACTCGTATTTTAATTGATTTCGTTCAAGATGCAAAAATCTTTTTATTCCACTATCTGTTCCGTATTGATACTCAAATTCTGGCAGAGAGTATCCTAAATAAACTTCCTTAATTGAAGAAATTAATGTTACATTATTAATAATATCATAAGTTGCTATTCTTGTTGCTTCATCTAAATTTGATTTTTCTGATGGTAATTGATATATATTATATCCTTCAAATTTGTATCCACCATAATTTGAATTTTCAATTAGTGTTGTTCTTGTAGAATCAAATCCCCATTCTAATAAAATTTTATTTTCAAATGAAGTAGCCTCAACTAACGGTTTATCAGGAGCTTGAGGATGTGAAGCAAATAGATTATCATATATTTTTTGTACATAAACATCTGTTTCTTTTAATGTATTTACAGACATTAAACGGTTACCTCCTAATCCGCCAACTAAAGCAATAACAACTTCTTGTGTATCGCCAGGAGCCATATTGAAAGGACCTGAATTTAATGCTATTCTACGATCACCAGGTTTAAAATAGTCATCTTTTCCATCAATAAATCCTGTTCCAGTAACTGGATCGCCAGATAAAGGAAATTTAGTCGGAGTTCCATCTGTATAATTTCCTTCTGTCCAAGGTGAAGGATTATCTAAATCATCAAATGGTTTATAACCTCTTAACATATTATACCATTGTTTTGTACCTTGATAATATCCAAGTACTGGATCCCCAATATCAGATACAGCAGAAAACCAAGCGAATGATGTCATCCCTAAATTTTTATAATCTACTTTTTTCTTTAAATCAAATATAGCGGTATCGCCAAAACTTTCTACAATTGGTCCTTGTAAAAAATCATATCCAACGGCAGCAGGAACAAGACCAAAAGCATTATACTTTGAATCAATTTCATTCCCATTATATGCATATCCAATACTTAACACAGTATCACAACCACAAAAATCATCACCATAATCTCCTAAATCAGGATCGGACCACTGTGATACATACATATCTTCAATAAAATTATTTGATTTATTTATTAATTTATATCTTTTAAATATTGCTTGTCCTAATCTCGAATAATCCTCATATGCCCAAATAGTAATTTGAAGTTCCAATCCAATTGGTAGTGAACCATACAATCCTAATGTTCTTATGGAATCTAAATCATTAACAACCAACCAAATTACTTGGTCTGCACCCGCAATTCCAGCAATATCAATATAAGAATCATAGACACCATTATTATTCATATCAACCCACGGAGCACCTAAATCAACAGGCCATTCATTCCAATCTTCTCTATATTGGTCAATAATATCATCTATCATATTCCATGTAACATCATTTAAACTTGATAATTCATTTAGTTCCATAGCATCTTGTCTTACATCATTCGAATATAAATCTATCCAATCAGAACGAATTCGATATACTTTTACTCTAGAATCGGTAATATCTGCTGGACTACCATCATCATTTATCCAACCGGGTTGAGTGCCAATATTATAAGTTTGACCACCAACTCTAACATCATCTCCTATTCCATCGCCTGTGGTATCTATTTTGCCGCCCCAAACAAAACCATCTTGATAAATTACTCCAGCGGTACCACGAGGATATATTCCACCACTACTACTGTTTGGTGCATTACCAGATTTACCATCATAATTAATCCAATATCCCCAATTGGATATATTTGACATTGTTCTAGTCACTTGTGTTGTAGAAACATAATTATCTTGATTTAAATTATTAATATTGTCATTTTTAGCAAATAGATAATTTGAAACAACAAAAATAGTAACAAATTTTAACAACAAATTTAATATCAATTTTATTTTATTCATTTTATACTCATCAATTTACAATTAACATTTTATAAAATATTTTCATCAAAAACTAACCTTTACACCAAAAAATATCTGTCTTGGATGACCAAATAATTCTTTATTAAGAATATCTAAATATGACTGACCATTTACAATATTTATTGCATTATACATATCAATATAATCTTGACCTCCGCTATATGAAGAAACATATTGAAGTCGATTTGGATTACTAATAAATCCATCATCAACTGCACTTCCAGTCTCTTGATAAACATTAATGATATTTTTACGATTAAATACATTATTAACAACAACATAAAAAGTTGTAGTTAATCCACCTAATTTAATTGCTTTATCTATTTTTAGATCAGTAGTATATGTCCAAGGTGTTGTAGAAGCATTAACGGATTCATCAAGAATTTGAGCTCGTGTATCATACATGTAATCCACTCCAACATCGTAAGAATTACTACAGCTTGGAGAATAAGATGTTTTAGTGAATGAATGACCGCTAGAAAATTTGAATAATATATTTGCACCAAAATTTTGCAATAATAAACCACCATCTTTGTCACCAAAATGATAATCTAAATTAATAGAGCCCGTATGTTTTTGAGAAAAATCCATAGGATTCATACTAAATAAATTTTCACCAACAGATGTTCGCATTTTACTTATCATATAAGTATAGTTAAAAAATCCATTAAACCTGCCAATTTCTCTTAAAATATATTTTAATTCTAATCCTTTAACAATTGAATTGCCATCATTCACAAATCTGTTGTATGAACCACAAATCGTTGAATTTGTTGATATTTGTTGTTCATATTCTGATACTAAATTTGTTGTATTTTTAAAAAATACATTTACATCTAACATAGAATATTCAAAAATTTTGCGTTTAAACCCAACCTCGTAAGATGTTGTTCTTAAAGGATCTAAACCAAATCCAACAGGATCTTGAAAATAATATCCCTGCAGTATAATTTGTCTTACATAAGTATATGAACTAAAATAAATATTGTTCAAATCAGGCATTTGAACAAATTTACCATATTTAAAATACAACATCATTTTATTACTAACTGGAAATGATAAACCAATTCTAGGACTAATTACAATTGATGGATCTTTTTTAACCCAAGAACTATCTGTAAACATACCTGTATAAGAAACAATTATTGGATTAGCTGGGTCTGTTAATTCATAATCATCTCCATCATAATACTCAAAACGAAGTCCCGCATTAATCACCAAATCTTTATATTCGATTTTATCCATTAAATAAGCCGATGCTTGTACAGGTCTTTTTGGTGCATCAGTGTAAACTCCCGTATTATTAGGACCGTAATATGTTGCCTTATCAGTTTTATTTCCATAAAGATCATATCCATAAGCATGAACGCTACCTGACCAGAACCAATCATATGGTGGTATATTTTCAATTCCATCATAACCACAACAAGATGACGAGTCAGCATATTTGATGACTGAAGGAGCAAGACTAAATGTTCTAACTGTTGATTGTTTAAAAGTACCACCTAATTTAATTTCATGATGTTTTCCATACTGTGTAGAAAAATCACCAGCAATTTCAAAAAATTCTCTTTCTTGATCTAAATATAAATTAGTTGGATCACCATTTCTTTCCATAGTAAAACCATTAAAATAATAATCATATTGATCACGCCAAGCATCTCTATAATGAACTACTTGAGAACTATCCCCATATTTATCAAGCGTATAATCAGCGACAGCAGTACTATCATAATATTTTTTCCAATCATTTCCAAACCAACTATCATTAGATTCTCTATGATATTTATAATAACTTCCTCTCAATTCTAAAAATGATTTAGATGAGAAAAATTTTGTTAATTTACCAGTTAACATCATTGTTTCTGTTTTATATGCATAAGTTCTACTATTAAGTGATGTTAACATTGGATCATCACCTCTTGCATATTCACGACCAGTGTACATTGCACCTAATTTAACTTTAATAGGTAAATCTAATGTAACTGTACCATTTATTGAATAGTAGTTATCTTTTTGCTTAGGTGTAAATCCATCTGGATAAATCAAATCCATTGTATCAGGAATATCGTCATTCGATAGCCCTACCCAATCATCTATTCTGTTTTCAAATTTAAATCCTTTACTAAATCTAACTGCATCATCTTCATGATTGTTCATTTCACCAGCAACAAAAAATCTTATTTTATCAGATATTAATGGACCTCCAAGTGTAGCAACAACAAGATTATGTCCATAATTATAAGTGTTTAATACTTTTTCGCCTTTAGTTGGGTCACGAAATCCGTCAGTTCTTGCATCAATTGATCCGTGTAATTCACTACCACCAGTTTTCATTTCAATTTTCACAACACCAGAATTTGCTCCTCCCATATCTGCTGAATAGTGACCAGTTAATACTTGAATTTCTTCTACAGCTTCATCTATAATACTAACCGCTCTTCTATTATTCATAGGGTCAGAAGCAGAAACACCATTCAGATAATAACCTACTTCCCCGGACTGACCAGCTCGAAAATGAATTTTATTATCTTGAATGATAACTCCCGGACTCATTTCAATTATTCTACTAATACCTCTGATTGGAATATTTTTCAAATTATTAGGAGTTAACAATTCTTCTTCATAACGCGAATATTTTCGTATGATAGCAGTTGTATCTTCTGTAATAGAAATATTTTTTTCTTCAATATTTATAGTTTCTGATTTTTTTTCATTTGACTGAGTATAAACAGCCATTGGGATAAAAATCAAAAAAAGAATTGTATATAAACTTATTTTATTCATTTAAATCACTTATTTTCATTAATAAGATTTATTTCTATAAATAATATGCAAAAAATATTTATCAATATCAAGAATTATTTGAGTTGTTTAAGTAATGAATAATAAAAAAGGCCAGTAAAAAATACTGACCTTTTTATTAACTAAATAAATAGTATTATTTAGAAACCAACGCCAAATGCGATGATACTTTCATTTCCAAGATTTTCAGTTGGACGATAAACATAGTCAACCATAATTTTAAAGTTTCCTAAGTCATATCTTAAACCAGCACCGCCAGTTAAACCATAAACTGTTTCTCCGAATTCACTATTCTCAGGATCTTCAAGTGCATGAGTATAACCACCACGCAAAAATAAGATGCCTGCAAGATTGAATTCTCCACCTAACAACAACTCATCTCTTTGAGTGTTATTAACTAAATATGAACCTGCCAACATTACTGGTCCTACTTGATAACTCATACCCATTTTTAAACTTGTTGGTAACTGATCAGAAGATGTCCCTCTTTCATAGAAACTATCATAACCATCTTCTTCAGCTTGAGTTAACATTCCAGAACCGCTATATTGCATACCTGTTCCAACATTTTGTACAACTAATCCAATTGCAAGATTTTCAATATCCATTAAATTTTTATATTGAATACCAATATCAAAAGCTAATGCTGTTGCAGTTGCTCTAGGAATACTTTCATAAATTACCTTACCAGTAATTCCAAAATTTATTTTGTCTGAAAGCTTACGAGCAAAAGACAATCCAATAGTTGAAAATGTAGGTGAATATGTTGCACCACTTTCTCCATCCATATCGTATTGTGTTGTTATTGGAATATCACCAAAATCAAAACTCTTTAAACTAATACCAATATTTCCAAGTTCTCCTGCTTTTACTGCAATAGAAAAATAGTTAACATTAATATCAGCAATGATTTTTGATGATGAAAAGAATCCGGCTCCACTTGCTTCAATTGTTCCAAGACCTGCTGGATTCCAATAGATAGCATCTACCGAACTTGTATTTGCTATGTCAGCTCCGCCCATTCCAAAGGTACGACCACCAACTGGAATTTGCACTTGCACACCTGCAGTTGTTCCGATACGACTTACATCGCCCGAAAACAATAACGAACTGCAAACTAACAATATTACAAGAGCAAATACTATATTGTATTTTTTTCTAATTCTCATTTTATTCTCCTTTTATATAATAATTCAATTTTAATAATATTCAAGAATTTGCTCTCTTTGAATTATAACAAATTTTAGTGTTTTTGTTGCATCTTCTTCAGGCATATTTACATATGCAATGTACATACCACTAGCAACTGGTAAATCAGAATCATTCGTTAGATCCCATCTTTCAAATTGACTAGTTCCATCATGTTCAATTGTAGTAACCAATACACCAGCTAAGTTATATATCTGAATAGTAGCTTTCTCAGGTAAATGAGTAAATGTTACATATTCATCATTTCTACTTGTAGCAAGACCATTATGAGCATAGTATGGATTTGGAAATACATTTACTCTATCAAGATCAGCAGCCATTACACTATCATTTTCAGTCACTTCTGGTGCAGAGAATGTAAATACATCATTTAATGCATTTGGTTTATTGGTAATAAATTTTACTTTATTTCCAATTGGAGGTCCACCAAGATATTCTGTAAATAACATTGCAGTAATGTAAGGATAATGAAAATCTCCAGTTCCTCCACCCCAAGTTGTATTTGCAGTAGTAGCTGCTCCAATCCAATTATCAGCAATGTATGTTACATCATTTGCAGGGTCATAACTAATATCATTTCCAGCTACATCATATCCGGCCCAACAATATATTGGTTCATAAGATGGAGCACCATATATCGGACCTGCCCAATCAGCACCATTATTATTCCATGTTCCATCGCCATCACTATCCCAGAATCCAGCAAACAATCTATATGTATCACCATCAACTGTTGTACGATATACTGCAAAAGGAGCATAATATGGAGAACCATCTAAGCTATCAAAATGAACTGCTTCTGAGGTATATTCCCAAGTCAATGAAGTTTGTCCAAAATCAATTACTATATCATCTGTTCCCCAATATCCAAATCTATCCCAATCTCTAGAATAATCTGTATTATTAACTGATCCAGCTCTATTTGATAATAAATATCCTGTAGAACCTAAACTTGGTCCACCAACTTCAGCAAAAGCTGTAACTCTACTATCAACAACAACATCATTTGCATCTAATTCCACAACAGATTTACAGCCAGGATTTGGACCAGAAACTTTAATAAGTAATCCGTGAACAACTAATTGGTCATTTTCAGTTAAACTTATTGATTGTGGTTGATTAACAACTACCATTGAATCACCAGTCACATCTTTTAAATTCCATAACTTATTTGTAGAATCGCTATTCCAAGAAAATGATACTTCATAATCATTTCCAGTTAATTCAGCAGGATTAATTACTTCAACTGATACTTGTCCATCACTAATACCTACTGAATGAGTAGCTATTACTTCGTCCATTGCTTCAGCTTCGTAAGCTTGTCCTGGTTTAGCTTCTTGAATAGTAACAGGATAAACAATTTTTGAAGATTCTAATGCTTTATCAACAATAAGATTCATATCTTGATTATAAGCAGTAACAGCAAAATAATATGTTTCACCTTCATTCAATTTTGTATTTGTGATATAATCATGGTCAACATGAAAAAATCTAGCTATTCCTGTATCATATCCTTCTTGTATATTTTTTTCAATTTCTCCAAGATTAGGATCTAAAACAGTTCCTCTGATATTAGTAATATTATTAATTACATCATAAGTAGCTATTTTTTTAGATTGAGCCAATGAAGATGAAGCTGTAGGTAATTGATAAACATTATAACCTTCAAATTCATAATCTAATGATTGGTTACCTTCTGTTTTACTTATAGCATCTTGATCATAACCCCAATTTAACATAACACTAGTTTCAAGAGCTATAGCATTAAGTTTTGGTGATTTTGGTGGTTTTGGGATATCCCCAAAAAGTCCATCATAAATCTTTTGAGCAATTTGATCTGTTCCTTTCATACTAGTAATAGAAGATAATCTATCTCCACCTAATCCACCAATAGCGGCAACAACAACTTCTTGTGTATCACCAGCAGCGAATGTAAATGGACCGGAACTTAAAGCAATACGACGATCGCCCGGATCAAAATAATCACCTTTTCCATCAACAAAACCTGTTCCAGTAACTGGATCACCAGCTAATGGAAATTTTGTTTCAGGAGCACCAACTACATTTCCTTCTGTCCAAGGTGAAGGGTCATCAAGATTATCAAAAGGTTTATAACCTTTTAACATATTATACCATTGTCTTGTACCTTCAGGATCTGCAAGTTCTGGATCACTAATATTAGAACCAGCTGCAAACCAACCAAATGTTGTCATTGGTAAATTTTTATGATCTGCTACTTTTTTTAAATCGAATATAGCAGTATCGCCAACACTTGGAACGATAGGACCTTGAAAAAAGTCATATCCAAATGCAGCAGGAGCAAGACCAAAAGCATCATACTTCGAATCAATTGCACTACCATTATATGCATAACCCATGCTTAATACAGTATCACAACCACAAAGATCATCACCATAATCTCCTAAATCAGGATCTGCCCATTGGGAAACATACATTGAATCAACATTTCTTCCAGATTTATTAATCAATTTATATTTCTTAAAAACAATTTGTCCTAATCTTGCTGCAGGTTGATTATATGCCCACATTGTAATTTGTAATTCAAATCCCATTGGTTTTGAACCATAAAGACCCAAAGTTCTAGTTTGATTTAAATCATTAACAACTAACCATATTACTTGATCTGCATCAGCAAGCCCAGCAATATCAACATTATAATCATAAGCACCATTTCCATCAACATCTACATAAGGTGCACCATATTGAACTGGCCATTCTTTCCAATCTTCTTCATATTGTGCTATTACATCTTCACACATAGCATCTGTAACATCATTTAGACTTGATAATTCATTTAGTTCCATAGCATCTTGTTTAACCATTTCAACAGTTAAATCTTTCCAATCAGTACGAACTCTATATACTTTTACATCAGAATCTGTTATATCCGATGCACTACCATCAGGTAAAATTCTTCCGGGTTGAGTACCAATATTATAAGTTTGTCCACCAACTCTAATATCATCACCAACTCCATCACCTGTAGTATCAATCATTCCACCCCAAACAAAACCATCTAAATAAATAGCTCCGGCGGTACCACGAGGATATATTCCACCACTACTACTGTTTGGTTGTTGAGCAGATTTACCATCATAATAAATCCAATATCCCCAATTAGATATGTTTGACATTGTTCTAGTCACTTGTGTTGTGGCAATATCGGTCCCTTTATTCAGTCCGGGAACATTACCGATTTTTGCCATCAAATTTACCGTCATAAAACTAATGATCAGCAACACAGTGAATACACTAAGAAACTTTTTCATTTAATTCTCCTTTTTTATTTTGAATTAACTCAATAATATAATAAATTATTTGTGAAATAGATAAAATATTTATTAAAAAAAACTGATGAAAACTTAATGTATAAATTATCGTTTTATATTCCACAATCACATCTTGAAGAGGTAAAAATTGCACTCTTTAATAAAGGTGCTGGGAAATATAAAAATTA
>JAOZRH010000105.1 GCA_029931905.1 Fidelibacterota bacterium | reverse complement strand
AATATTGAACACGAAGGAAATTTTTATAAAGCTAATGTTGAAATAGTACCTGAAGAAACAAACACTTATCAAACTACTTATCGTATATATACAAAAAAAATTAGCGGTGAAAATGTATTAGAAAAAACAGATATATATTCTTGGAAAATTGCTGATTCATCTGCTGTTAAAAAAATTATTTATTCAAATGTTGATTCTTCAATAGTAGGAGCAGAGTTCAAATTTGGGAAATATAAACTTTCTGCCAAAGAAGTTAAATAATTGTTGTAAATAATTTTATATTTAATTTATTTGTTGCTTTAATTCAGTATCAATAAAATCAATCACATAATTTTTTATCATATCTCTGACTTTTCTAAAATTATTAAGTTCTTCTTGAAGATTTATAAACAGAGAATCAGGATCTGGAAAATTATGATGATATCGCATTCCATTTCCTTTTATAAATGGACAGAATTCTCGTGCATTATCACAGACAGTAATTATATAATCGAAATCTATTTCTGAATATTCTTCAACCAAATTTGATGTATGTTTTGAAATATCTATCCCAATTTCTTTCATTACTTTTATTGCCTTTGAATTTACTCCAATTGCTCTAATTCCTGCACTAAAAATTTGGAAATTATCATTTGTATAATATTCTAAAAATCCCTCTGCCATTTGACTTCTACATGAATTTCCTGTACATATTACTAAGATATTTTTCATTTTAACTTCCAGTGCTACCAAATCCACCTAAACCTCTGTCAGAATCGTCCAATTCTTCGACTTCAATAATTTCTGGATGTTTTGGTGTTTGAAATATTAATTGTGCCACTCTATCGCCAATATTTACTGTAAAATCTTCATCGCTAAAATTAGCTAATATTACACCAATTTCATTGCGATAACCAGCGTCAATTGTGCCTGGTGAATTTAAACAGAAAATTCCTTTTTTTAATGCTAATCCACTTCTGGAACGAACTTGAATTTCCATTTCTTCTGGAAGTTCTACAGCGATTCCTGTTTTAACTAATTTCCATTTACCAGCTGGAATAATTACTGTATCAATTGATCTAACATCATAACCGGCATCATTTTTGTGTAATTGATGAGGAATAATTGCATTGGAATTTAGTTTTTTAATTTTAACTTTCATATTTTATCCTTTAATTTAATAAGATTAATTACACTATAATTTATTAAAAATATTTGACAATGGAAAAAAATAAAAAAATAAAAAAATTCTTGTATTTTTGAAAAATAATTCGGAATATTGGACACTTGCCGGGATGGTGAAATTGGCAAACGCAGGGGATTCAAAATCCCCCGAGCTTCGGCTCTTGAGGGTTCAAGTCCCTCTCTCGGTACAGAGTTTACAAAGCAAAACAAAAGAGAAACAATTATGTTGTTTCTCTTTTGTTATATTATTATAAAATAGATTTTAATATATACAATAATATTATTATATTATTCTTATGTTAAATTTATTTATGAGGAAAAATGAAAAATAAATTTGTAAAAATAATTATTGTAAGCATTTTATTTCTAACAAATATGCAAGGACAAGTAAATAATATATCAATTGGGAATTGCGATGAAATAGTGAGAGATAGTTTTGGTAATTTTTATACTTTAAATATTTCTGCGGGATTTTTGGAAAAATATTCTCAGAATTACGAATTATTGTGTCAATTTAATGTTAATTCAGGAAATCAAAGTGTTTTTGTTTCACCAAAAAATATTAATATTGTTGAACCAGATATTATTTATATTTTAGATGATCAAGAGTTAAAAATTGTTGAATTTGATGAATATTTGAATTTTATTCAAGAGATAGATTTGCCAAAAGATTTTATTTATCCAAGTGAATTTATTGTACTTTCAAATAGAGATTGGTTGATATATGATGAGTTTCAAAAAGAAATATTTCGTATCAAACCCGGAGAAAACATTTCGCAATCATGGGGAGATGAAAAGGTAAAACATTTTTTAAACGAAAGAGTGAAATTGAAGTATATGAATGGAATGATTTATATGTTTATGAAAAAGAACAACAAATTATTAGTGATAAATGATGCAGGAATGGTAAAAATTGAAATTAAAATGAATAATAATTTTAATATGAAAAAATTATTGAATGTCGATTCTAATAATGTGATTTTTACTGACAATGAAAAAGTGTTTAGTTGGAATTTGAGAGAAAATACGATTGATACACTTTCAAATTATTCGGATATAATTTTCTTTACTAAAAAAAATAAAAATATAATGATAGACAATAGGGGTAAAATTATTAATTTTCTACAGGAAGAAAAAGCAAAATAATGCGAAAACTTATCTTATTAATTATTTTTATTAAAATACTTTTTGCAGGAAGTATTTCCGAAGAAATTTCAATTGAAAAGGGAAAAACAATCTATTCATTAAAGAATAATTATATTACTTTGGATTCTTTAGTTTGGGAAAAATTACCCATTCGTTATGCAATAGATAACACATATGGAAAATTTATAATTTTAGATAAAATTGATTCTGCACAAAGTGTTAAAATATTTTATCATTATGCAAATGTAAAGGCTCCAAAAAAATATAATCTTGGAATAAATAAAATTGATGGATATTTTGAAAATGAAAAGGAAAATTTAACACCATCAGCTGATAATTTGTATATGGATCAATCAAATGTAAAAACAAGTGGTTCTATTTTTCGACAAATTCAGGTATCAACAAATGGGCAAAATTCTCTAAATGCAGGTATGGATTTGAAAATATCCGGCAAATTAACTCCAGAATTATCAATTACCGGAGCAATTACAGATAATTCAACACCATATCAATCATATTCTTCAACCCAATCGTTACAAGAAATTAACAGAATTTATTTAATATTAGAATCTGAAAAAACAAATTCTCAAATTGGAGATATTAATATTAAAACCGATCATGGTTATTGGAATAAATATAATAGAAAATTGATGGGTGCATCGACAAAAATAGAGGGGAATGGTTATAGAACAGCAGGGTTTTTTGGAGGTGCAAAAGGAACATTTCAAAGGCAGAAACTGGAAACAAAAAGTGGTGATCAGGGACCATATCGTTTGATAGGAAAAAGTGGTGAATCGTCAATAATAATTATTCCAGGTTCAGAAAGTGTCTATTATGATGGTGAAAAACTTTCAAAAGATAAATATATGTTATATTATCAAAATGCAGAAATATTTTTTTCATCCGATATTTTAGTATCTGAAGAATCACGAGTATTTGTTGAATTTAATTATAAAAATGAAACATTTGCTCAAATGAGTTACGGTGGTTATGTTGAAAAAAAGATATTGAAAAATGGCAAATTATGGGTTTCTGCTATTAGAGAAAAACAAGATGAAAATAATCCAACTGATGCCTTTTTATCAGAAATAGATAGAGATTCATTAAAAAATATTAGCGATAAGGAAATAATTTCAATATCAACAGCAGTTAAAGATAGTACAGGAGATTATATTTTTTCTGATGTTGATAGCATTTGGGTATTTAATGGAAGGAATAATGGTGATTATAGAGTATATTTTTATAGAGAAAATATTAATGGTGGTTATGTTAGATGTGATACTACAGATGGTTATCCTTATTTTAAATATGCTCCAAATGATCCTGCATCGCAATATTATCCACGACGATTTGTAAGTTTGCCAACAACTCAATTTGTAAGTTCTGGTGGTGTTGTTTTAAATTTAAAAGATAGGGTTGGAATAGATGTTGAATGGGCATATTCGTCATTCAACAAAAATAATTATAATGAAAATATTAATAACGGTGGTGCGGTAAAATGGGATGGCACAATTGTAATGAAAAAACAGAAGCCGGAATTGTCTTTAGAATTTACAGGTTGGATAAAGAATAACACTTTTAGAAGTTTTGATAAATTAACAAATCCTGATTTTGAAAGAAATACTGGTTTTAACTCGCAAGATACGATTACAAAATATTTTAATTATGGATTAAATTACAAATACAACAAATTTCAAAATAATTTATCATTTCATCAAGTTGGGGGAATAAATGATAGTTTGCGTTCGAAAATTTCTATTTCAGGACGGAGAAATGGTGATTTTGGGTTTTTATATAATTGGTCACAGTTGATTGATAATAAATTATTACCATATCAGATGATAAAAATGGGTGTAAATATTCCAATATTTAAAAAACTTAAAACTAAATTGAATTACAATCGTGATTATCTTGAACCTATTTATAATAACAAAAATTCTCATCGCAGTGAAAAATTTACAACTGGTTTTTATTTAAATAAAATTACTTTGGAACATATTTTCAGAGATGATTTCCAATGGAATAAGGAAACAGAGGAATTTGATTGGTATTCACAAAAAAATGATATTAAATTGAAATATAATCGAAAATTTTCATCATTTATATCTTGGTTTATTACCGCTTCTTATAGAGATGAACGGCATAGTAATGAAAAAGAAAATTTTTTCCTCAGTCAAAATAGATTTCAATATAAAAATCCCAAAAGAGGAATAATTGGAAATATCAATACAAACATTAACAGAACTTCGGAAGCCAAAAGAGAGGCGGTTTTTGATTCTGTAGGAACTGGATATGGACAATATTCTTGGGATAATGATTATAATAGATATGTTTTTGATGATCTTGGAGAATATCGCTTGAGATATGAATTAACGAATGAACGGATTGAACAATATGTTCATAAAAGTCAGTGCAATTTTCGTTGGACAAAGAATTTTAATGTCAAAATACCAATTAAATTTTCTTACAATAACAGAACAAGTTTAGAATTTAAAGCAGATGATTTGAGATTATATTCTGATATTTCAACTGATAAATTAGATTCATCTTTGTATTTTGGAGTGGTAAGGTTGAAAAATGATTTTAAATTTAAATCAAATTCTGGAAAAAAAATATTTTCTATTTATGTTGATCAATTGAGGATGCAAAATTCTAGGGATATTAATACCGAAAAATTGCAAAAAACCGATAAATTTGAGTATAAATATAGAATTGTGAAAAAGAGAGGCAGGATTGATTTTTCATTTAAACATTCAAATGAAATCAGAGAAACATTGCCAATAGGAAGTTATTCAATAAAAATTAATAGAATTGGTGGAACTACTGGTTTTCAATATTCAATATTTAAGAATATAAGCAACAATTTAGAATTGGAATATCAAGATATTGAAACTGATTTCAATGAAGAATTTAATACTGATTTGATGGTCATAAAGAATGAACTGAGTTGGAATAGAAAGCATGGGGAATTGATTTTCGCATCTTTTACATATTCAAAAGTATGGAGTGAATTTGATGGAATATTTCCGTACGAAATTGCACAAGGTAGGCCAATAGGTTTGTCAACAAGAGCAATTATCAGATATGAAAAACGGATTTCTGAAGCTATATCTGTAAATGGATTATTTCAGTACCGTAAACGAGGAAAAAGTGATTCAATTATTTTAGGAAAAATGGAAGTAAGGGCATATTTTTGATAATGAATAAATCGCAATATTGCAAACTGTATGAAAAAAAAGGGAAATATTAAATACTTGAAACAGAATTTTAGAAATATTTTTTATAAAATAATTGTAATATTATTCGTTGCATTTTGTAATCATTCATTTGCAAAAACGATTGTTATTATTGATAATGATTCTGTTGTTGTAAATTTGGATAATCAAAAAATTGAACAAATATTAGATTCAGTAGTGAAAAAAAATGCTCAAAATGGTTTTCCATTTGCAAAAATTATTTTAGAGAAATACAAAAGAGAAAATTCAAATAATATTTTTAAATACAGAATTCAAAAGGGTGAAAATGTTGTAATTGATACGATTGTATATGGAAAATATAAAAAAAGAGAAGTTAATATTATTGAAAAACATATTTCTGAATTGCCATTAGGACAATACAATTATTTGAAAGTAAAAAATGCAATGAAAGATTTAGAAAGTGTTGAATATTTAGAAGTTTTAAATGTGAATAATATTTACAATAACGGATTGAGATTATATACCAAACCACAAAACAATACAAAATTAGATGCATTGGTTAGTTATAAAAAAGATAAAGATAAAAGTGGGGTTATTGGTAATTTTTCAATAGAAATGCAAAATTTATTTGGTTTGGGAAGACAAGTTTTCCTTTCTTGGTATAGACCAGATTTTAAGACAAATCGGATTAAATTATATTATTTTGAACCATATATTTTCAATAGTGGTTTTTCGGTAAAAGGAGAATATTATCAAGATTTGTACGACACATTATATGTAAAAAGAGATATAGATCTTCATATCTATTATCAATTTAATCCGAAAATACGGTTTGGATATATAAATTCTTTAGAAAATGTTTTTTCAACTAAAGCTGGTGAAGCAATTGGTATAGAATCAATGAAACAATATGGAACAAAAGTTAGATTTAATGGAAATTTCGGTAAAGGGATTTTTGATAATAGTATTTTTGCAGAATTAGGACTAAAAAGCTATTCAAATGAAAAATTATATTTTTCTAATATTTCTTCAGATTTAACTATGAGATATAAATTGTTTGGTTCAAATATTAAGGTAAAATATGGAATTGTTGATTCTAAAACAGGTGTTAAACTTTATGATATGATTAAATTAGGTGGTGCTGATTTTTTACGAGGAGCGTATTTCGAACAATATCTAACTGAAGAATATTATGGGTTAAGTGTCGAATTTGGAATATTTTCGGACAAATCTAATATATTTGCATTTTATGATTTGGGAATCGTCAAAGAATTAGCAAATAACAAGCATCATGTTGGATTATCATTAAAATTACCAACTGGGAAAAGTTCGATTTCACTTACTATTGGATTTGATATAAATGAGAGTTATGAAAATGGTAAGGTGCATTTAAAATGGAATTTATGATCTGAGCTGCGAGGTTTTAAGTGTCAAATAAGATTTATAAAAATATTTTGCCACGAAAGCGAGGAAAATAATTACGAATTACAAATTACGAGCCGAAGGCCGACGAAGTCAATTACGAGTCGAAGATCAATGAAGTCAATAAATCAGCTTTACCGCTAAGAAAACTAATTATTGTTTGGAATAAAAAAACCGCAAAGCGGTTGAATATTAATAACTATGGGTGAAACCCCTTTGATTTTATACTCCGTAGGAGTTACATGTCTATAAAAAAATAATTATATCAATTTTATCAAACTCCGTAGGAGTTTAATATTTCTTTTTCTTGATCTTGTTC
>JAOZRH010000104.1:3176-7269 GCA_029931905.1 Fidelibacterota bacterium | reverse complement strand
TACATTGAATATAAAAACGATACAATTATTGATGGAGTTTATTATTATCGTCAAAGACCATTATTTTATGATCCAGATATAAATTCCCCATTAATTAATAGTATATCAATTAATGAAACTTCAGCTAATATTTTTACAAAACAAATAAGTGGAGTTTGGTATTATACTCTTAATTCACAATTTACAGTTGATGTTACTGGAATTAATTATTTAAACGATAGATCTTATCCAAATATACAATTAAATATTGATGGATCTAATTATGGTTTAACACAGTTGAACCTACAAGGTCCTGATTTAACAGGTTGGACTAAACAATTTGATGATATAAATGATAGTTATAATAAAACTGATTGGGCGATAACTCAAACGAATTTTTTTCAACAAACAACAACTGCAAAAGTTCAAACACGTTATATAGATTGGAGTGCAGGACCTTGGATTGATTCATCACCGTTAAAGAATATTCTAATTGATACTTATACTGATAATTCTTTATCTGTTTTTACCGATTTTCGTAATGAATCTCGCCGTTATCAATCAGATTTAACAACATTATGGGACAGTAGTCAAGATCTTTCTTTAATAGATTCAAATACTGGACTACAATTAAAAAATAGCCAATTAATTTATCCACAAGAAGATTTTTCTATTTATGATCCAAACTCTTCACAACAACCAAATTATTCAACATTATTAGGTTTTAGAAATTATATAAGTTATTTTTTCCATACAGGTACTTCACATTCTAATGGTCGATTTCAATTATTAAATCATAATTTAACAGAAACTATTTTAACAAATCAAGATGTTATAATAGAAATTAGTTTAGATGGAACTGAATGGTATCTTTTAAATGAATTATATTTAGGTGGATCATTATCAAATGGTTCAGGTTGTAGAATAAATAAAGATTCTTATAATTTAGATTTAAATAATCAAATTGAATTTACTTTAGGTACAGGTAAATTTACTGATGACACTACAGGACCTACTGGATGGGGTATTTGGTATAAAATAACTTATAAAGATACAAGTGTAGGTAAAAATATTTTTTTAGGTTCATTCGAAATAGTTAATTGGATTTGATCATGGCAAATACTAAAATTGAAACAGTAGATAGTACTAATTTTAAATTAGAAATACAACCATTTGAAGAGGATCGAGTTCGATATAGTTTTATTTTAAAGAAACGTGAATTATATGAATTATATTCTCAATTAAGAAACATTTTTCCTAACGAGGATCAATAACTATGGCAGATTTTCCAGACGTTGCAAAACGGCAGCTGGGATTTTTCCATGGTTTATCAAAAGTTCCCACAGAATCAACTCAATATGTTTATGAAAGTAAATATAAATCTGCTCATTCTGTAAGAAGTTCAGATATTTGGACAGATAATATTACTTATGCTGCAGACAAAGCAGCTGCTGATTCTGAAGCTGCCAATAACTCTGCAGTTACTAAGTATACAATGCAGAGTTTGACGATGATACCAGGTTCTAATGGACAAGCATGGTATCTTGAAATCGGTGGTAAATTTATTCGACCTTATATAAGTCCTGTTGATATACCTCATTCGACAACAAATGAACCAAGTTTTGGTTATGAGATTGAATTATATCAAGAAAATAATACACTTATCACTCCAACCGAAGGAGCTTGGTTAGTTGATTATTATGCTGGGATAGTTAAATTTGCCGAAGGATATGAACCCAGTACGTTGGGATGGGGAACACCTAAAATATCTTGTTATGTTTATACAGGTGAAACAGGTGATTCACTCGGAAATGCAGAAGAGGTTGAAAGATTTACTTTAAACTTAACCAATATAACAAATAAATATGTAGAATTACAACACACTCCTGTTCAGCCACACAAAATAATAACATTTGTTGAAGAAGGAATGAAAGGTATTTTAGCAGTAGATTTTATGTTAGTAGATAATAAAATAGATTGGAATGGTTATGAATGGGATGGAGTTTTAGAAATAAATGATAAGTTAACAGTTATTTATTGGTATTAAATGAATGGGTAAAAAAAAGACAAAAAAAAGACGTAATTTTTGTAATTTTTGTTATTGGTTTAGACGATGTCCTTTTCAGACATCGAAAATTGTTGAATGTGTACATTTTAAAGAAAAATTGTTAAAAAATTAATTTAAAAAGGAGTATTTAACTATGTCCAAAATTAATGCAAAATGGCTAAAATACGATACTGATAATCTCACAAACAGTTCGGGTAATTTAGCTCTTAGATTTGCGGATAGTGAGTCTGCTGATACCAACAAAGTGTGGTCATCTGCTAAAGTAAAAGATTATGCCGATACGGTTGCACAGGGTCTTGATCCTAAGGAGTCTTGTCGAGCATCGACAACTGCTGCTCTTCCAGCTTGTACTTATGATAATGGCACTTCTGGTGTAGGTGCTACACTTACGGAAAATGCAAATGGTGCACTTCCAGCTCAAGATGGTGTTACACTTGTAGCTGGAGATAGATTGCTTGTTAAGGATCAAGCTGATGCAACACAAAATGGTATTTATACTGTCACGACAGTAGGAGACGCGAGCAATCCCTTTGTACTCACACGTGCTTCTGACTTCGATGATTCCCCAGATGGTGAAGTTTCTGGTGGTGCATTTACATTTATCGAAGAAGGTACTTCTCTTGCAGATAGTGGTTGGGTTGTAACTACTAATGGTGATATTACTATTGGTACAACTGATATTGATTTTGCACAATTCTCTGGCGCAGGTCAGATTACTGCAGGTGTTGGTCTTACTAAAGACGGTAATGAAATTCATGTCGGTTCAGGAGTAACCGGTAATATTTCAGGTATCAGCAGAACTGCTGATGATATTGGTGTAGCTACGGGATCAGGTCTCGAAGTTTCTTCAGATCTTGTACGTATTGCTTCTTCTGCGGCTGGAGATGGTCTTACTGGTGGATCAGGTTCTGCACTTGCTGTTCAAGTATCAGACTTAGCTGGAACGGGGTTAGAAGATGACGGGTCTAATAATTTACGTATTGCTTCTGCTGCTGCTGGTGATGGTCTCCAAGGCGGTTCTGGAGTTGCGCTTGCGGTAGATGTTTCTGATTTTGCTGGCACAGGTCTTGAAGATGACGGATCTGAAAATCTTCGTATAGCTTCAACTGCTGCTGGTAATGGTCTTACTGGTGGATCAGGTTCAGCTTTAGCTGTATCAGCAGATACTACTGGTGGAGCAAACCTTGCTACAGTTATTAATGTTTCGACTAATGGTGTTGCTGTCAAAATTGATGACACTACTATTGGTGAAAATGCATCAAATCAACTTGAAGTAAAAGATGGTGGTATTGGTGTAGACCAAATTAACAGTTCTATTGCTGGTGATGGTATTCAAGGTGGATCAGGTTCTGCACTTGCAGTAGATGTTTCTGATTTTGCTGGATTTGGTCTTGAAGATGATGGTTCTGAAAATCTCCGTATAGCTTCTACCGGAATTGGTAATGGTCTTACTGGTGGATCAGGAACAGTTGTTTCTGTTCAAGCTGATACTACTGGTGGAGCAAACCTTGCAGAAGCTATTAATGTGTCTGCAAATGGTGTTGCAATTAAGATTGATGACAGTACTATTGGTATAAATGCTTCAGATCAACTTGAAGTAAAAGACGCTGGCATTACAGAGACACAACTGAATACTAGTGTAGCTGGTGCTGGCCTTAATGGTGGTGCTGGTACCGCACTTTCTGTTGATCCTGCTGATCTTATTACAGGTGGTTCTGCAGAAATTGATGGTGACAAACTTAATATTGATTGGAATCCATCAAATTATACTCCAGCTACTACACCTGCTGAAGCTTCCGATGTTGATGATCTTACCGCACATCTCTACGGAATAGATCAAGCCATTGCTGGAATATCGACAGAGAACATTAAACAAGAGATGTTAAAAATCTCTTCATCTGATGTTACTAATGGTTATGTTACCTTGTCCGAATCACCTACTAATGCGCAGTCAGTTCGTGTGACTATAGTAGAGGGTCCGATGCAGGTGAATAAACAAACAGTTGGTTCTACTGGCGTAACACCAGATTTCGATGTTCTTAATAC
>JAOZRH010000104.1:0-3166 GCA_029931905.1 Fidelibacterota bacterium | reverse complement strand
ATTCAGAAGAGATAGTTGCTGATGATGTTCTTATAATCGAATACGCTTATTAATCAAATATAGGTGGAGATTTTTCTCCACCTTTTATATTTTTATCCTCCATTTTGAGATTTTCTCAGTTTCTATTTTTATATAGAAATAAAATAATAGATTGAATAATTTCTAAAGGAGGAAAAATTGACTCGTGAACAAATTTTTGATAAACTACAACAAATTCAATCTAAATCAATAGTTTCATTATGTATGAAACTTCGTAAAGATTCTAAACATCAAAATTTAGTTGATGAAATTAAGAAAACGACTACTTATTTACCAGAAGATTGTAAGATGTCTGAAAGACTTTATCATATTGCAAATAATTTATTTGAAAGACCATTGTGTTTAAATTGCCAGGAAAAACATGTTAAATTTAGAGATTTTGTAAGAGGTTATTTAAATTTTTGTTCTTCTAAATGTTCAAATTCATATAATGGAACAATTGAGAAGAAAAAACGAACTGTATGGAAGAATTTTGGTGTTGAACATCAAATGCATTCAGATTTAATTAAAAATAAAATAAAACAAACTAATTTAGAAAGATATGGTGTCGAGAATCCATTACAAAGTCAAGAAATTCGAAAGAAAATTAAACAAACTAATTTGGAAAGATATAATGGTATTGCTCCAGCTTGTTCCGAGATAGTTTTAGAGAAAATGAAAGAGACTAATTTAAAAAGATATGGTGGAGTAGCACCAGTATGTTCGAGTGTAGTTCGAAAGAAAATGAAACAAACTAATTTAGAACGTTATAATGTCGAAAACCCAATGCAAAATCTTGCCGTTCAAAGTAAAGTTAAACAAACTAATTTAGAACGTTATAATGTTGAAAATGTTTTTCAACATGATAATATTAAAGTTAAAATTAAACAATCTATTTTAGAAAAATATAATGTTGAAAATCCATCACAATCAGAAATTATAAAAGAGAAAAAGAAACAAACGAGTTTAGAGCATTATGGTGTTGAAAGTCCAATGCAATCAGAAGAAGTAAAAAGAAAAATTAGTCAAAGAAGACTAAGAGAAACTTATAAGTTCATATCTTCTTCTAAACGTATTGGAAATGAATATGAACTTTTGACACCTGTAGAAGAATATAATGGGGTTCAAAAACAAAAATTATTATTTAAACATAAAAAATGTGGATATATTTTTGAATATTTTATTAGGAACGGCAAATATCCACTTTGTCCGAAGTGTTATTTTAACACATCTCGAGTAGAAGCTGAAGTTCGAGATTTCGTTGAACTCTATTTTTCGAATCCTATTTATAATCCAAGAGAAATTATCCCACCCAAAGAGATAGATATTTTTATTCCAGAAATCAATCTAGCTATTGAGGTTAATGGTATCTATTATCACACAGAAACATTCGGTAAAGACAGCGATTATCATCTTCAGAAATCGTTAGCTTGTTGGGATCAAGGTATCGATCTTGTACACATTTTTGAAGATGAATGGCTATTTAAAAAAGATATTGTTATGTCGATGTTGTTGAATCGTTTCGGACAAACATCTCGTAGGATATTTGCTCGAAAGTGTACGATAGGAGAAGTCGATACTTCTTTTGCTAGAGATTTTCTAGAAGAGAACCACATACAGGGATTCATCAACGGACGACATTTTGGATTAGCTTACGGTGATGAGTTAGTTTCTCTGATCACTGTAGGAAAACCGCGATTCAATAAGACGTATGATATCGAGATCTATCGTTTCTGTAGTGTTCTCGATACTACGGTAGTCGGTGGATTATCGAGATTGATTAAATATGTACGGAAGAAGTTAAATCCGAATTCGATTCTCACATACGTTGATCTTAGATATGGAATCGGTAAAGGATATTCGAAAGTTGGATTCAATTATGTGGGAGTATCTAAACCTGGATATTTTTATGTTAAAGATAAGCAAAGATATAGTCGTCAACAGTTTCAAAAACATAAGCTTTCATCAATTCTAGAGACCTTCGATCCTAACCTTACAGAAGAAGAAAATATGTTTGAGAACGGATATCATCGTATCTGGGATTGTGGAAACGCTATATTTGAACTTGTTTAAATCTCAAACGGGAGTTTTCACTTCCGTTTTTTCTATTTTTGAGGAAATTAAAATGCAAGAAAATATATTAAATCAAACAGTAACAATCTCCTCTTTGCCATTAACAATTCAAAATCAATTACCAATGACAATAAGGACATATAAAGATGAATATGTTCTTAGTGAATTACCACCTCAAATACAATTTTTATTAATAGACTATTTAAAAAATACTAAAAATATAAAATATAAAACAGTATATGATATAACACCAGATATTTCAGAGTATGGTGATTTTGATACTTTACCAACTATTAAGACTACTGTTTTAGAATATTTAAAAAATTATTTTTTAACATTACCAAATGATTATCCTTTTGATCCAGTTTTTGGTTCAACTTTGAAATTACATTTACAAACAAGAGATACACAATTAAGGAAAACTTTGGTAAGTGCAGAAGTTGATTCAATAATAAATGTTTTAACGGCGGATTTAGGAGTGAATGTTAAAATAAATAGTATTAATATTGAAAATCTCAACAAGGGTGATCGAGTTGAGTATGTTATTTCAATTGATTTGTCAATAAACGAAGAAAATGCAAATATAACATTTTCTGGATAATTAATATTTTCAAAAGGAGAAATCCCTATGCCTATGCAGGAATATACAAATATTAAAGGTTTCACGTTCGTTCAATCGACAGAACCAGCAGAGTCGAAATCGAAAGAACATGATACCTGGTACAATACCTCTAACAATAAAGTCTACATGTTTCAGAATTATCGTTGGAAGATGTACGTGAATGCGATCTATTTTCCAGGAGCTGATTACGGATATATTTGTGGAGGTGGAGCTGTTGGAGATGATTTTTCTTCAATTGAGCGCATCTCTTTTCCATTCGATAGTGGTACAGCAACACATGTTGGTAATTTAACAGGATCATATCAACAATCTTCAGCATGTAATTCATCAAATTATGGTTATAATTGTGGAGGTATGATGTGGTCGGTCACATCACAGCTTTCTATAATTGATCGTATTACATTCCCATTTGACAGTGGTACAGCTACTCATGTTGGTAATTTGAGTGGGTCT
>JAOZRH010000271.1 GCA_029931905.1 Fidelibacterota bacterium | reverse complement strand
TCTTCTAAATTTCTTTTACGAATAAATGTAGGTCGCTTCCGTTCTGTCTCTTTTTCTACCATTGGAATCTTTTCTTTCTCTATTTTTCGTTCTTTTTGGTCATTTATTTTTAAAGCCTCATCAACTATTTCAGTAGTGTCATTAACCGCTTTTAAACTATTTTCAACTATTTTTTGTATTTCATCTATTCTTTTTTTACTAATCTTAACAAATCGTGTTTTAGGAAATTCATCAATTATTATTTTATAATATTTTGTTGCTTCATCTATTGTGCTATCCGTTTCTATCAATTTATAATCATAAAGCCAAGCAATTTGATAATATGTATGTGCGATGTTTATCGAATCAAGAGAATCAATTTCGGCTAAGTTTTTTAATTTTTCAATAGCTTGTAAATACTTATTATCATTTATAAATGCTTTTTCAATTTCAAATATCTTCTTTTGATTTTCTTTATATTTTATACTATCTGGGTTTTCTTCTCCCAAATAATTATAAGTTACTGACGATTCAGGAAACTTGTTAATCATTAAATTATACAAACTATCCGCCATAACAGAATCCCTTTTTTCTGTTTCCAAAACAAAAGAATAAGTATTCAATACTTGTGGCATCATTTCAACATAAGGAAATTCTTTTAAAATATTTTGATAAATTGACAGTGCCGAATCCATTTGGTTAAAATAAAAAACTAAATACTCTGCTCTACCAAAACTAACTTGTACATAATTATTCGCATCGTCTATAAACTTCTCTAGTTTCAACAAAATTAAAGAATCCATTTGAGCCTTAACATCATACAATGTGTCTATTTGTGACGAATCAATTAATGAATATGTTACATTTGAAGGAAATTTTAACAATTCATAATATTCAAATGGACTATCAAGTAACTTTGGCTCTTTTTTAACTAATTTTTTTTCTTTATTTTCAAGTTGAATATAATTGTTGATTAATTTATTTTTTATTGCAACATCTGTAAGAATTTCTTTTTTAACTTCCTTATTTTTCACTTTTTTGTAATAATTACTTGCCTTCAACAAATTTATTTCATCAAATAAATGTATTTCAGCTAAATAATATGATGCTAAAGATTCCGATAAAGTATTTCTATATTCCTTTATTACCGATTTATACTTCGAAATAGCCATATCAATATCATTTTCATCATAATAAAGCAATCCTAATTCAACTTCCAATTCTGCATACATCTGTTCATAATCCAAATTTTTCAACATTTGATTGATTAGTTTTTTGCTTTTTTCGTACTGTTTTTGTAATCGATATATTTTTATATATTGTATTTTTACTTCCATTAACATCTGTAAATCTTTTGTCGTATTAGACATCTTTTCCAATGTATTCAAAGCATCATCTAACATATTTTTATCCGTATAAATAACGGCCAAACTATAAAGTAATTGATTTTTATCAAAATTATTTTTAGTATTTTCTATCGCCTTATTAAAATAAAGAAATGTCTTTTCATCATCACCCTCTTCCATTGCTAATTGTCCAGCCAACCCCATTGCTTCACCAAAATATTTTTTATTTTTGGGATTTTTAACAAATTTCTCCAACATTGAAAATGCCAAATTTTTCTTCTCTTGTCTAAAATAACACTTCGCTATCCACAATTGGGCTCGTTGTGTATATTCGCTGTTGGGATAATTCAACACTAATTCAGATAATTTTTTCCGCGATACCTCATATTTCCCTAATTGAAAATTGCAAACGCCATGATAATACATTGCATCATCTACATATTTTGAATCTGAAAAATTAACAATCACTTTTTGTGATTTTACAACCGTTTCATTTAATTTTTTCACTGTCTTGGCTGATAACTTGGATTTGTTTTTCTCCTCACCATATATTTTCTGAGATTCTTCAAACAATTCTTTGGCATTATAAAATGTATTGAAATATGCACAACCACTTACTATTATTATCAAAATAAATAATACAACCAGTC
>JAOZRH010000270.1 GCA_029931905.1 Fidelibacterota bacterium | reverse complement strand
TATTAATTTTTCTATCTCTCGCCGTTTTTTACCGAAAATTTTAAACAAACATTGTCACGAAATCAGTAGCATCACAACCAGCATTTTGATTTCTTGAACTACTTAAATTACCAACATGTGTAGCTGTTCCACTGTCGAATGGGAAAGAAAAACGATCAATAGATGATTCTTGTACAGAATTTTGAAAAGTCTCTTCACCACCACAAACATACCCGTAATCAGCTCCAGGAAAGTATATCGCATTTACATACATCTTCCAACGATAGTTCTGGAACATGTAGACCTTGTTGTTAGAGGTATTGTACCAGGTATCGTGTTCTCTCGATTTCGACTCAGCTGGTTCTGTCGATTGAACAAAAGTGAAGCCTTTTACATTTCATATTCTTGTATAGGCATAATAATAACTCCTTTGAAAATAGAAAGAGGTAGGAAGAATCTACCTCTTATTTTTGTTGTCTGAGTTTTTTGATTCTCTCTTGTTCTCTTTTTTTATCCTCAATTTGACTTAATATTATATCATTATAAAGAGGATAAGGAAGTGACAAAATAGAAATGACATCAATTACACCTTCGAATAATTGACAATATAATTTATAAGTATCAATAAAATAATTATAAGCTTTACTAGCCCGATTCTCCAGACAGAATTGTTCGACGAAAAAAGCTTAATTCAATATCAACATCATAATTAAATTGATGTCCACAATTTGGACAAGTTACTTTATCATAAAATTTAGGAATATATTTGTTAAACTTATTATTGTACTCTTCATAGAACTTTTCACTTACAATTTCTGGAACATGGTTTTCAAAAGCGATTAAAATTTCTTGTAATCCACTACTTTCAATTTCTTCGCCGTTAATAATAAGTTTTATCTTTTTAGTCAACAAACTCATCTGCATTGGTTTTGTAAAAACTTGTCCTATTTTTTCTAAATTTTGTTGTAATTGACCAGTAGAAACCATACCTAAAACTTGATTATATCTACTCATTGAAGGAATAACTGTATCAAACTCAAAATCTATCTTATCTTCATAGTTTATTTTTATAGGAAAAATATATTCATAAAATGGTAATTCTTCTTCCCACAAAGTTAAACTATCTTCATGTAATAAATCTAATATGTTTATTTCTTTCCTAAATACAAATGGATTATCATTATTATCTTTACATTTAGGACATGTTATTTTTCTTTCACCCAACGTTTCATAAGTTACTTTATATAACGCCCAGAGCATTGTAATTTTATCAATATTTGAAATTTCATTACAAAATTTGTCATAATCTTCTGTATAAGTTGTTTCACCTTGAACAAATTCTACTTTTTTATGTAATAATTTAATAATTTCACGATCATATCCAGATGGTGACGTAATTGAAGTTCTTAAACCCAAATCATCACCAACTGTTAATGGAACAACATTAACGACTTTTCTTGCAATCGGTAATGTACTTTCCATTTTCTTAATATCTTTTATTTGAGATATCGCTTCTAAGAAATTAACTGACATATTTTGCCTCCGTGTGAATTAATTATTTGGACGATTTTTTACATTTTAAAATAGTGAATTAATACCAACTATATGAATAGTTTAAACAAACATTGTCACGAAATCAACACCATCTGTACCAGAAAAAAGATAATTTGTTCGACTCAAATTTCCAACATGAGTAGCTGTTCCACTGTCGAATGGGAAAGTGATTCGTTCAATAAAGGAAAATGCATCACTATGAAAAAATCCTCCACCACAACCAAATCCATAATTAGTCGAATTAAATGTTGCAATATCACTTCTTGACCAATTCAAATTTCCAACATGAGTAGCTGTTCCACTGTCAAATGGGAATATAATTCGATCAATAGAAGATATATATCCTGAAGAATATCCTGGAAAAATATAACCACAACTAGATGAATTACAACCATGAGAGCCATATTTTGTAACATTCAAATTTCCTACATGTGTGGCTGTACCACTGTC
>JAOZRH010000103.1:4575-7412 GCA_029931905.1 Fidelibacterota bacterium | reverse complement strand
AAATTATTTATCATTATTCAAATTGTTGTGAATAGTGCCTCTTTTCCCTTCAATATAATTTGAATATATTCTTGTTGTTGGATAAGCAAAATCAATATCATCGTTTTTTGCAAATTCTATTAGAATTTTCTCCCAAAATTTTTCTTCAATTAATCTTCTTTGTCTTGGTTCTACAAGAAATCTTATTGTGAGTAAGATGCCACAATCTTTTACATCAAGATATACGATAGGTGTTAAATTTTTATAAATTATCAGATATTTTTTAGCAGATGCCTTTATTTGTTTTTCTACTTTTGATGGAATTTTTTCTCCATAATCAAAGGCGATTTGATTTAAAATTTTTCTTGCCTTTTGCCAATTACTTTCAAAGGTTAATAGTATTGGTATTTCATGCCAAATAAACTCAAAACCGAAATGATAATTTGCTAAATGTTCTGTAAACACCTTTCCGTTTGGTATGTGAATCATTCGTCCAGTGCTTTGATCAGCATCTACCCAATTTCCTATTTCTAAAATTGTAAATTGAAACGGGCGAATATCTACAACATCACCAGAAGATTCTCCTATTTGAATCCTGTGCCCAACTTCGAATGGTTGTCGCCATATTATAAAAATGAATCCCGCTAAGTTTACAAAGACATCTTTTAAAGCGATGGCAATTCCAGCAGAAAACAATCCAATAATTGTTAAAAACGATCCTGTTCCCGCAAACCATATTCTTCCAATTAGCAAAAACATTAAAATAGTGTTAATATAAGAAATGGTTTTATTCCATTGATACACCATTTTTGCGTCTTTAAGATTACGATGAATTAAACGATTTGAGACTTTTTTAATACTCCAAAAAACTAAAATTATTATAATAGATTTAAAAATATTTATATAAATAGCGCTATCTAATTGTGAAAAAATTTTAACCAATTCGTTTTTATTGAATAAATCATGCATAGTTTATTATCCTGCTGGCCATGTAAATTTTCTACCAGCTAATAAATGTAAGTGAATATGTTCAACTTCTTGTCCACCATTAGCACCATTATTAAAAACCAAACGATATCCATTTTTAATATCTAATTTATCAGCGATTTCTTTTGCTGAAAAGATTAAATTTCCCATAAGCGAACTATCTTCTTTTTCTAAATTTTCTATACGAGAGATATGTTTTTTAGGAATAATTAATATGTGAATTGGAGCTTGTGGATTTAAATCTTTGAATGCAATTATTTTATCATTTTCAAAGATAATGTCTGATTTGATTTCGCCTTTAACAATTTTGCAAAATATACACCCACTCATTTTATCAACTCCATTTATTTTTGTAAATCTTCTTAAGTTTAATAATATTATATTCAAATTAAAACATTTTTATATAAATATTTGGAATTTTATATAAAAATGTTATATTCCAGTGATTATTGAAAAATAGGGGGCGTAAAGGTTTCGACGGGATTGCAAGGTTTTTACAGTAGCATATCGAGGTTTTCAGGACTCCTCGTCTCATTTGAGATCATTGTGATAAATCAACCTGAGATTAAATTTTTAAATGCAAATAATTTTGCACTTGCTGCGTAGATAATATCTATGTAGTCGTCTATCTTGATATGTTTGTGTGTTAAGAATAGGCGCCATTTTCACAAAATCGTTATTTGTTTTGTTTGAGGATAAATAATTAAAAATTTCAAACTGGTTTTTTTATAGTTTGTTTGTTGTCTATAAAAAAATAAGAAAATTCAATAAACTAAATATGTAGAATCTGTATTGGTCTCTTTCCCGGACCCGAGTTCGATTCTCGGCGCCTCCACAAAAAAACAAAAGGTAAAACTATGGGTTATTTTCCACGACCAGGTAAATATGTAATCAAAGATGAAGAAGATGATAAACGATTTAATTTCGGCAAACATATTCATCATCGTAAATCCGGTCGTTCATTGTTATGGACAATACTTCTTTTAATGGCATTAACATTTTTATTTTTTGCATTGAGAGATATGATATAAAAACTCGCTACAAAAATTTTATTCAATAATGCATTTGACTTTTGTGATTTTCTAAGATAAAAATAATGGAGACATTTGTGAAATTATTTAAACCCTTTCTAATTTACTTATTATTATTTATATCTTTGCTCTTCCCTACAAAAACATTCTGTTTTCCTCTACAGCCTGAAATGGTAAGAGTTGTTTTTGGAGCAAGATATGATGATGTAAGAATGTGTGTAGCAACTCCGAAAGATACCAAAGGAGGACCTGCCGGAGATATTGCTTTCAATTATTCACTAAAGAGAAATGATAACGGTGAGTTACTATTTACTTTGCCAGTATTTAGACCAGTGTTTTTTGCACTTTCTTTTGATATGTTACAATTCGAACCAGATATTACTTGGATATCTCAAAAAAATAATAATTGGAATTGGGGTATTGGTTTTGGTTCAACATTTCATTACGGTCCGGATTACAAATCAGATAAAAAAGATCGTGGCGAAGATTTTTGGGCTTTTGGACCAAAATTGTTATTCTTGGTTAATTATAATGAAAAATACTGTTTAAGTACCTATTGTAGCCCCTTATTTTCAAATGATTATAGACATGGAAATGTAATAGGTTTTAGTTTTGAATATTGGTTTTTAAAAAAATAATCACTTAGTTTTTTAATTTTTCCCCTTTATTGTAAAACACTGATTTCACGGATTATGAGAATTTCCGCTGTTTTTCAACTGATCTTAACTCAGCAGTCACTTCGTTCTAATAAAGTCAAGTCCAGTTTCCGCTGATATTTTATTGTTTTCTTTGTGTTCCTTGTGGTTAATAATTTAAAAATTAATTTATTCATAAAACATT